>NZ_JBSGVD010000001.1:198790-424398 GCF_053608285.1 Nocardia sp. NPDC055053
GCCGGGCCCGCCCCCCCCCCCCCCCCCGGCCCCATGTTGGGTCGGGGGTAAACCCCGGGCTGCGGGGGGGGGCGCCGCGCCGCCCGCGCCCCCACCACTCCGCTAGTCTCGACCCGACGTCCGGTGGGGGCGGTGTCGATCGAGTCCTTTTTTCGGGGGGAACATGTCCGACGATCAGTCGACCGAGCGCGCGCGTTCGCAGAGTCCGTGGCCGATCCTCGTGGGTCTGGTCGGTGCGGTACTCCTCGCCGGAGGTGTCGCGCTGGCGCTGTACAGCCAGTTCGTCGCCGCACCGATCCCGGTGCCGTTCGACAGCTACCCGGAGACCGGCGATTTCCCCTTCCGTCTCGTCCGGGGAACGCTGATCTTCGCGAGCGCGGTCGTGCTGATCGAGTCGGTAGTTCTACGCCGGGGACGCCGCGGTGACGAACGCGCCGCGAGTATCACCGCGGGAGGTGTGCTCGCGCTGCTGGCGGTGCTGATCGGCGGCATCGTGTTCGCGGTGACCGCGCACATCCCGTCGACATATCAGCGGCTGACCTCGGTCTTCATTGTCACGCCGCGAGTTCCGTCGGCGATCGCCGCGCTGGCTCTCGTTCTCCTCGGTGCGGTGCTGATTCTCGTGCTCGTGGCGACGCCGACCGCCCCGGTGCCTCGGCGGTCGGCGCTCGCCGTGGCCCTCGTCGTCGGCATTGTGCCGGTGCTCGGCGCCGCCGGGACCGCGGTCCAGCTGGGTGACGACAAGGCAGCGATCGATCACGTCACCGCCGACCCCGGCCCGGATACCGCCGTGCCCGCCGTGCTTGGCCCGGAGAGATTCCGGCTCCAGCTCCCGGTCGCTCGCAGTCACAGGGACACCCGAATCGTGTTCACCGGAACCGGATTCGTCGTCTCGACCAGGGTCGGCATCACGATGTACGACGGTGTGACCGGTACCGAACGCTGGCACTATCGGCGCCTCGGTGTCACCGCCGACAACGTCGGGAACGTACCCAAGGAGACCAGGGCCTTCCGCGGCGAGAACGTCGTGCTGACCTATTGGGAGAAGCGCGGCTGGATGACCTTCGACTCCGTCTCCGGCGAACTCCTCTGGACCGAAGGGGACTTCACCCGCGACAGCAACGCCATCGTTCGCGGGCACCTGCTCGCCACCGCCTCCGCCCGCGGGACGGTGACCAGGCATGACGCCAGGACCGGCCGCAGGATGTGGACCGCCCCGATCGAGCCGAGCGACTGTGCCTCGACCAGTGAACGCGTCCTCGCCTCCATGACCACGATTTACCGAGCCGCGACCTGCGGCGCCGGGGAGACGGCGACCGTGGCCGTCACCGTGTTCGATCCGCGGTCCGGCGCGGTTCTCGAACGGCGCAGTTTTCCCACGCCGCGCGAGGAGTCGCCCGACTATCTCGAGGTCCAGGTGCTCGACAGCGGCCTCGTCTGGATATCGTGCCCGAACGACGGTGCAAGGACCGAGCTGTTGCTGCCGCCGAACGCCCCGTTGTCGTCGGCCATCGTCGATTCGCGCCGCGACGACCTCCGCGTGCACGCCGCCGACAACGACGTCCTGGTCAGCTCCGAGAACCCGGGCGGGTACACGCTGCCCGACCGATGGGAAGTCCTGTCGGCGGGGAACGGCGGGTCCACCGAGCTCGACATGACGACGCCCGACGGTCGAAAGCACTACCCCGAAGCGACCGCGCTGCTCGCCGACCAGATCCTCGCGATCACGTTGGACGGCGGCGGCTACACCCTGCGAACGTGGGACCGGTCGACCGGCCGCACGGTATCCGTTCTGCCGGTCACCGTGGCTGCAGGCACCAGAGCCCTGCGATTCACCACCGCTGCGGGTTCCCCGGTGCTGATCGCGACCGATCACGACTTCCGCGATATCGAGGTCATCGGCTTCGGCTGACGCCCCTGGGTTCAGCCACCTTGGGGTGGGAAACGCGCCACCTGGGAGGTCACTCCCCTGACGCTGGGGTCGCTGTCGGAGTCCCCGCCCGGCGACGACAGTAGAGGTGTACCAAAAAGCACCTCCTACCAGCGCCAAGGGGACACCACGATGAGCACGATGACCACCGCGATCGCCGACAATGTCATCCAGCTGCCGCGTCGGCAGTCCACCCCGATCACCATCGATGGTCACCTCGCCGATGCCGATCTGGATCGCTGGGCCAACCGGCTGGCGCGACTGCTGCTTGGCCGCGGCGCCACCGCGGGCGCCCGGATCGCGCTGGCGGTCGGCGCCGCGACCGAGGCGATCGTCGCCGAGGCGGCGGTGCGCAAGATCGGCGCCGTGCCCGTCTCCGTCGCCGACGACGAGTTCGTCTTCGGCGCCTCCCTCGGCATCACCACCCGGGCCGACAGGCCCGCACTGACCGACGTCGTCGACTGGCTGGTCCTCGACGATCGCTCGACCCTGCAGCGCTATCTGGTCAGCTCGGACGCGCCGCTGTCCACCACCGATCTGGCCGCGGTCTCGTAGACCCCATTCCGGTCCGGTCCGCACAGGTTCAGAATGGATCTGGATCGCGGAACGCAGCGGGTCGGGAACCCATGGTGAATACCGAGCTCGAGACATGAGAACGCAGGTCTGCTCATGACCCAGTCTTCCCTGCAGGGACCGGGCACCGCCGTACGCGACGGCGCCTTCCCCTTGTCCGCCGCTCAGCGTGGGATCTGGTTCGCCCAGCACATCGCGGGCGACACCCCCATCTCCATCGCCCAGTACGTCGAACTGTCCGGCCCGATCGACCACGAGCTGCTGACCGAGGCCGTCCGGCGAACCGGACATGAGTTCGGCACCGGTTACCTGCGGCTGATCGACATCGACGGTCAGCCGCATCAGCTCGTCGACCCGAGCCTCGAGGCCGACATCGCCGAGCTCGATTTCCGGTCCGAGCCCGACCCGGAGCGGGCCGCGCACGCCTGGATGCGCGCCGAGTACACCGCCCCGCTGGATGTGATGCGTGACCGACTCATCCACCTGGCGATGCTGCGGGTCGGCGAGGATCGCTGGTTCTGGTACGTCCGGATGCACCACATCGTGCTGGACGGCATGGGCGCGCTGGCCCTGGTCCAGCGGGCGGGCGAGCTCTACAACGCCGCCTTCGATGGCAGGGAGCCGCCGCCGGGCAAGGCCGAACCGCTGCAGAAGATCGTGGAGGCCGATCTGACGTACCGGACCTCGGCCCGTTTCGAGGCCGACCGCCAGTACTGGCGCGAGCACCTGGCCGGCATGGCCGACCCGGTGAATCTCGCGGGCCGCGACGCCGAGGTCGACGCCCACCCCAACCGCGTCGCCGGCGCATTGCCCGCCGAAACGACCGCGCTGCTCGACTCCGTCGCCGCGGCGGTGAACTCCGGTGCCGCGCCGACGGTGGTGGCCGCGTTCGGCGCCTATCTCGCCGCGATGACCGGCGCACCGGAGGTCGTACTGAGCCTGCCGGTGTCGGCGCGGACCTCCGCGACGCTGCGCCGTTCGGGCGGCATGCTCGCCAATGTCGTCCCGTTGCGCGTCACCTTGACGCCCCAGACCACGGTGGGCGCCGCGATCCTCGCCGTGCAGGGCGAGCTGACCGGCGCGCTGCGCCGCCAGCGCTACCGGCAGGAGGACATCGTCCGCGATCTGGGCTGGGCCATGGACGAGGCGGCCTCGTTCGGTCCCGCCGTGAATCTGATGATGGTCGACACCAGGATCGCGCTCGGCCCGGTCGTCGGGCGGCTGCACGTGCTCACCTCCGGGTTGATCGACGATCTGTTCGTCAATGTGTATCCCGGGGTGGGCGGCGAGAGCACCCACATCGACCTCCAGGGCAACGGAAACCTCTACAGCGAAGCCGATCTGGCAGCGCACCACGAGCGGTTCCTGCTGTTCCTGCACCGGTTCCTCGGCGCGGGTCCCGACGCTCCGCTGTCGACGGTGCCCGTCCTTTCCGACGCCGAGCAGGCGGTGTCGGTGCCCGCTCGCGGTCCGGCGGGTGTCGAATCCCGTACGCTGCCCGAGATTCTGGCCGCGGGCGCCGCCATCGACCCGAATGCGGTGGCCTTGCGCTGGGGCACGGGCGAGACACTCACCTGTCGCGAGGTAGACGAGTACTCGAACCGCCTCGCCCGCGTGCTGATCGCAGCAGGCGCCGGCCCCGAACACGGTGTCGCGCTATCGATTCCGCGGTCCGCCGAATCGGTGCTCGCGACCATCGCGGTGGCCAAGACCGGCGCGCCGTTCGTGCCGATCGACCCGACTTATCCCGCGGACCGGATCGAACACATGGTGGGCGACAGCGGCGTGATCACCGGCCTCACCGTCGCCGAGGCACGAAAGTCGTTGCCGGACAGTGTCGATTGGCGCTCGATCGACGACGAGGCGACCGCCCTGCTCATCGCCGCCCAGGACGCCGGTCCGATCACCGACGCCGAACGACGGACCCCGATCCATCCGGATCAGATCGCCTACGTCATCTATACCTCCGGCTCGACCGGCCTGCCCAAGGGTGTGCTGGTGTCACATCGCGGTCTGGCGAATCTCGTCGCCAGCTCCGGGGCCGGATTCGGAGTCGATGCGGAATCCGTTGTCGCCCACGCGGTATCACCGAGCTTCGACATCTCCGTCGAGGAGATCCTGGTGACGCTGGCAACGGGCGCCACCCTCGCGGTGGTGCCGCCGGCGGCCTACGCGGGCGAGGAGATGGCGCAGGTGCTGCGCGCGCATCGGGTCACCCATCTCAATGTCACGCCCGCCGTCGTCGGCTCGCTCGATCCGGAAACGCTCCCCGATTTGCGCACCATTGTCGTCGGCGGTGACGCGTGCCCGCCGGAGCTGGTGGCGAAGTGGTCCGGTAGGGCACTGATCAACGGCTACGGCCCGACCGAGACCACCATCACGACGACGCTGACGGAGCCGCTGACCCCGGGTGCGCCGGTGACGATCGGCAGCCTCACCCGCGGTGTCACCGGCCTGGTGCTCGACCCCTGGTTGCGTCCCGTCCCCGCGGGCACCGTGGGTGAGCTGTACCTCGCCGGTCCCGGTGTGGCGCGCGGCTATCACCGGCGCAGCGGGCTGACCGCGAGCCGCTTCGTCGCCGATCCCCACGCTCCCGGTCAGCGGATGTACCGCACCGGCGACCTGGTGCGGTGGACCGACGACGACGGCCGGTTCACGCTGGCCTACCAGGGCCGCAGCGACTTCCAGGTGAAGGTGCGCGGCTACCGGATCGAACTCGGCGAGATCGACGCCGCCCTGGAACGCCTGCCCGCCATCGATTTCGCGCTCACCCTCGGCGTCGACACCGCAGCGGGCGCGACCGCGCTGGTCTCCTATGTGACGATGGCACCCGGCGCCGAGGCGCATCCCGAAGCGGTGAAAGCCGCTGTCGGCGAACAGCTCCCGGCCTACATGGTGCCGTCGGTCGTCATGGTGCTCGACCGTGTCCCACTCACGCCGCTGGGCAAGGTCGACCGCAAGGCGCTGCCCGCACCGGACTTCGGCGTCCGCACTGTCACCAGCCGGGCACCGTCCACGCCGCGGGAGGAAGCTCTCGCCGCACTGTTCGCCGAGGTCCTCGGACTCGACACGGTCGGGGTCGACGACAGCTTCTTCGCGCTCGGCGGCGACAGCATCGTCTCCATTCAGCTGGTCTCCCGGGCGAAGGCGGCCGGGATAGCGTTCAGCGCCAGGGATGTCTTCGAGCGCAAGACGGTCGCCGCGCTGGCGGCCGTGGCGGGCGAGACCGAGGTCCACGTGGTCAACGAACTGCCCGGTGGCGGTATCGGACCCGTAGACCTCACTCCCATCGTGCACGCCATGGTGGAACACGGCGACACCTGGGGCCGGTACGGCCAGGCGGTCCTGATCGGCCTGCCCGCGGGCACAACGCGAGCATCGCTCGCCGCCGCACTCCAGGTCCTGATCGACCACCACGATCTCCTGCGCTCCACCCTGCGCACGACCGGCGTCGGCTGGGAATGGGTTGTCGCCGAATCTCATTCGATCGACGCGGATGCCCTGATCGACGTGGTGCAGGCAGGTTCCGACCTCGACGACACGATCGAGAGCGCCCTCCAGCACTCCGCCGATCTGCTCGACCCAGCCGCCGGTGTCATGGCCCGCTTCGTGCTGATCGACCGCGCAGACGATCCGCCGCTGTGCTGGCTGGTCCTGCACCACCTGGTCACCGACGGCGTCTCCTGGCGAATCCTGCTGCCGGACTTGGCAACCGCGGCCTTCGGTGGCACCCTCGAGCCGGTCGGCACCTCGTTCCGGCGCTGGGCGCACGGCCAAGTGGAGCAGGCGGCCGCCCGGACCGACGAGTTGCCGTTGTGGCAGCGCATTCTGGCGACACCCGACCCGGCACTCGGTACCGATACCTTCGACCCGGCCGTCGACGTCGTCGACACGATGGCGCAGTGGCAGTCGACGGTCCCGTCGGATGTCGCCCACACCATCCTCACCACCCTGCCGGAGCAATTCCATTGTGGCGCGGATGATGTCCTGCTCGCCGCGCTGACCATGGCGGTCTGCCGGTGGCGCGACCGCACCGGCGCGCTGATGATTCTGGAAGGCCATGGACGCAGCGAGTCCCTGCTGCCCGGCGCCGATGTCGCGCGCACGGTCGGCTGGTTCACCAGCGTGTATCCGGTGGCCGTCGACCTGGCCGGACTCGACCTCGACGACGCGTTCGCCGGTGGCCGCGCGGCGGGATCGGCCATCAAGGCGACCAAGGAACAACTGCGCGCGCTGCCCGATCGCGGTGTCGGCTTCGGCCTGCTGCGCTACCTGAACAGCGAGACGGCCGCGACGCTGGCCGACGCGCCGGCACCCCAGCTGAGCTTCAACTATCTGGGCCGGGCGGTGACCGGCGGTCACGACGCCTGGGTGCCGCGACGCTTCGCGGCGACCAACGACGACCGCGCACCGCTGGCCGCCGTCGTCGACATCAACGCCGTCCTCACCGACGCGGGCCTTGACGTCACCTGGGCGTACGCGGGCAGGCTGCTCGACGAGACCGCCGTGCGCGAGCTGGCCGACCTGTGGTCGGCGGCGCTGGACGCCCTCGTCGCCCATGCGCGCAGCGGCGTCGCGGGCGGCCGGACCCCCTCGGACTTCGCGCTCGTCACGGTCGACCAGCCGCAGATCGAGACCTGGGAGCGGACCTACCCGAATCTCGCCGACGTGTGGCCGCTGTCGCCGTTGCAGTACGGCCTGCTCTTCCACGCGCTCTACGACTCCGACACCGCCGACGGCTACACGGTCCAATCGCTGCTCACCCTGGCAGGCACCGTCGATGCCGCCCGCCTGCGCGGCGCCGCGCAGGCACTGATCGATCGGCACGAGAACCTGCGGGTGGCCTTCGTGGAGACCGACGACGGCCCGCGTCAGCTGGTGCTCGCAGATGCCGAGATCCACTGGGAAGACATCGATCTCACCGGCATCGCCGACGTCGAGGAGCGGGCGCGCGAACTCGACCGCATCATCGGCCTCGACGCGCTGACCCGCTTCGAACTCACCCGGCCCCCGCTGGTCCGCTTCACGCTGATCCGCACCGCACCAGGGGAATTCCGGCTCATCATGACCAATCACCATCTGGTATTGGATGGTTGGTCGACCCCGCTGCTGGTTCGCGAACTACTCACGCTGTACGTCACCTCGGGTGACCCGTCGGTCCTGCCGCCCGCCCGCTCGTACCGGGAATTCCTGTCCTGGCTGGGCGACCAGGATGCCGAGGCATCGATCGCCGCCTGGAAACAGGCGCTGGCCGGCATCGACACCCCGACCCGCGCCGTCCCCACCCTGGCCGGGATCGAGTCGACCGAGACCGCGATGATCTCGCACGACCTCTCCGCCCAGACCGTCGCCGTGCTCGAGTCCGCGGCGCGCGAGGCGGGCGCGACCGTGAACACCCTGGTCCAGGCGGCGTGGTCGATGCTGCTCGCCATGCTCACCGGCCGCACCGACGTGATGTTCGGCAGCACGGTCTCCGGCAGGCCGCCGGAGCTGCCCGGCGTCGAGGAGATGGTCGGGCTGTTCATCAATACCGTCCCGGTGCGGGTGACACTGGACCCCGCGGAGAAGGTCAGCGACCTGCTCGCCCGCGTGCAGGCCGAGCAGGCGCGGCTGATGGACCATCAGCACGTCGGCCTCGCCGCGATCCACCGCGCCGTCGGTCTCGCCGAACTGTTCGACACGCTGACCGTCTTCGAGTCCTATCCCATCGACCGCGAAGCGCTGTCGCAGGCCCTGGACATCGCGGGCATGCGCGTGCTCGACGTGGAAGGCACCGACGCGACGCCGTATCCGCTCAACCTCATGGTGATTCCGCTGCGCGGCACGGCCGGGGCGGGCGACTCCCTGCGGATCACCGTGAAGTTCATGGCCGATCAGCTCGAACACACTGCCGCGCGATCATTCCTGGATCGGTTCGTCCGGCTGCTCGGCCAGCTCGCCGAGAACCCGCACGCCCTCGTCTCGCAACTCCAGTACTGCGACGGCACCGAACTAGCGGCGCTGGCCCCGGTCCGCGGCCCGCGTCCGCTGCCGATGCGGACGCTGCCGGAGATCCTGGCGGCGGGTGCGCGCATAGACCCCGACGCGATCGCGGTCAGCGCGGGCGAGCTGTCGATGAGCTACGGCGAGCTCGATGCCTGGTCGAACCGGTTCGCCCGGGTCTTGCTGACCCGCGGCGTCGGGCCAGAGGTGTTCGTCGTTCTCGCGCTGACCCGGTCGCTGGAGTCGGTGGTCGCGGTGTGGGCGCTGGTCAAGTCGGGCGCTGCTTTCGTTCCGCTGGATCCGAGCTATCCGGTGGAACGGATCGAGCACATGCTCACCGATTCCAAGGCGCCGATCGGCGTCACCGTGACGGCGACCGGTGAAACACTGCCCGGCACCATCGACTGGCTGCTCCTGGACGACCTGAACACCATCCGCCGCGCCATGCTGGTCTCCGACGCGCCCATCACCGACGATGAACGCGGCGGCCCCATCGATCTCGACCACACCGCCTACCTCATCTACACCTCCGGCTCCACCGGCAAACCGAAGGCAGTGCTGCTCAGCCATCGCGGCGTCGCGAATCTCACTGCCGCCCAACGCGAAACCCTCGCGCTGGATCCGTCCGCGAGCGCACTGCAGGTCGCGTCGCCCAGTTTCGACGCCTCGGTCTTCGAGATGCTCACCGCGCACGCGGCGGGCGGACGGCTGGTCGTGTCGCCGCCGGAGGTGTACGGCGGCAGCGAACTCGAAACGCTGCTGCGCACCGAGCGGGTCACCCACGCGGTGATCACGCCGTCGGCGCTGGCGACGATGGAACCCACCGAGCTGACCGCGCTGCGAGTGCTCTCGGTCGCCGGCGAGGCGGCCACCCCGGAGCTGATCGAGAAGTGGGCCGCGGGCAGGCGGATGGCGAACCTGTACGGCCCCACCGAGTTCAGCATCTGGGCCACCGGACCCGCCGAACTCGTCGCGGGCGAGCCGATCACCATCGGCGGTCCGATTCGCGGCGCGGAGGTGGTGGTGCTGGACGGCTGGTTGCGACCGGTTCCGGTCGGCATCCAGGGCGAGCTGTATCTGGCCGGTCCCGCCCTGGCGCGCGGCTATTTCAACCGGTTCGAGATGACCGCGAGCCGGTTCGTCGCCAACCCCTACGGCACCGCCGGTGAACGCATGTACCGGACCGGGGACATGGTGCGCTGGGTCGAGCACGACGACGAGCTCGCGCTGGAATACCTGGGCCGCAGCGACTTCCAGGTCAAGATCCGCGGCCTGCGGATCGAACTCGGCGAGATCGACGCGGTGCTCTCCCGCGACGAGGAGGTCGACTACGCGGTGACCATCGGGCGCGCGGGGCCGGCGGGGGCGACCGTGCTGGTGTCCTATGTCCTGCCGGTGCCGGGCGTCGACCTCGACACCGAGCGGCTGCGGGCATGGGTGGCCTCGGAACTGCCCGGCTACATGGTGCCCGCCTACATCGTTGTGCTGGACGACATCCCTCTCACGCCGGTCGGCAAACTGGACCGCAAAGCCCTTCCGGTACCGGACTTCTCGGCCGCGCAACGGCCGTACCTCGCGCCGCGCACACCGACCGAACAGGCCGTCGCCGAAGTCTTCGCCGAGGTACTGGGCACCGACCGGGTGAGCGTCGACCAGTCCTTCTTCGAACTCGGCGGCAACTCACTGAGTGCGACCAAGGTTGTCGCCCGGGTCAATTCGGCACTCGGCTCCACGATCGCGCTGCGCGACCTGTTCGATGCCCCGACCGCGGCGCAACTGTCGTCCCGGGTCGTCCCCGCAGGCGACGGCGACCCCGGCCGCCCGGCCCTCGCGCCACGCCTGCGCCCCGACCGCATCCCGTTGTCCCCCGCGCAACAGCGCATGTGGGTGCTCAACCAGCTGGATCCGGGCTCGGCCGCCTACAACATCGCGATCGCACTGCGCCTCACCGGCGACCTGGACGTGGCCGCCATGCGCGGTGCGCTCGCCGATGTGGTGCAACGCCAGGAAACCCTGCGCACGCGTTACCCCGCCGACGCCGAAGGACCACGCCAGGTGGTTGTCGGCATGGACACGGCCACACCCGCCCTGCCCGTGATCGATACCGAAGACGGTGCGCCACTGCGTGATCGGATCAACGAACTGGCGGGCACCGGATTCGACCTGGCCAAGGAAGCCCCGCTGCGCGTCGGGTTGTTCCGGCTCGCTGCCCCTGCGTCCGGTGCAGCGCCGGGTTCCCAGGGCAACACTCCAGCCCCCGCCACGGGACCGGGCTCGAGTTCCCTGGGCGCCGCTCCGGCCTCCCGTGCGGCATCAGGTTCAGGTTCCCTGGACGACATCCCAGCCCCCAGCGCGGCATCGGATTCCGAGGGGGATGCCCCCGTCCACGTCATAGTTCTCGTGGTGCATCACATCAGCGCCGACGGCGCCTCGATGGCACCGTTGGCAGCCGATCTGGTGACCGCCTATTCGGCGCGCGCAGCGGGCAACGCGCCTGCCTGGTCTCCACTCGCCGTGCAGTACGCCGACTTCGCCCTGTGGCACCGCGAACTGCTCGGCAGTCAGACGGATTCGGAATCCTTGGCAGCACAGCAGATCCGGTACTGGAGCGAAGCCCTCGCCGACACACCCGACGCACTCGAACTGCCAACAGACCGCCCCCGGCCCGCGGTGCAGTCCATGCGCAGCGACGATGTCGACTTCACCATCGACGACCAGACGCACCGCGCCCTCGTCGATTTCGCCGCCGCCAACAATGTCAGCGTCTTCATGGTGGTGCGCGCCGCGCTCGCGGTCCTGCTGGCCCGGCTGGGCGGCACCGACGATGTCGTCATCGGCACCCCGGTCGCGGGGCGCGGTGAGGCCGCGCTCGACGATCTCGTCGGCATGTTCGTCAACACCTTGGCCCTGCGCACACCGGTCGACCCCGGCACCGGATTCCGCCAGTTGCTCGCCGCGGTCCGCACCACCGACCTCGACGCGTTCGCCCATGCCGACGTGCCCTTCGAGCAGCTGGTCCAGGTGCTCGACCCCACCCGCTCGACCGCGCACCACCCGATCTTCCAGGTCTCCCTGTCGCTGCAGAACTACGTCGAACCGGTGCTCGAACTGCCCGGATTGCGCTTCGAGGTGGAGGATTTCGACCGCAACTCCTCGGCCTTCGATCTCACCCTCGATCTGCGCGAGCGGTTCTCCGACTCCGGCCCCGCAGGCTTCGACGGCGTCCTGACCTACGCGACCGACCTCTTCGACGCCGCGACGGTCCGCGCGTTCGCGACCCGGTGGCGGCGGGTGCTCGCGGCCGTACTCGCCGATATCGACGTCCGCCTCGCCGACATCGATCTCCTCGACGAATCCGAACGCGCGGAACTGATTCCGGTTCGCGGCCCCGCTACCTCGGGCACGACAACACTGTCGCGGCTGCTCACCGACACCGCCACGGCCTACCCCGAGCGACCCGCACTCGTGTCGGCGGCGGCGACCACCTACCGCGAACTCGACGCTCACTCGAACCAGCTGGCCCGGCTGCTGATCGAAGCAGGCGCGAGCACGGAAACCGTAGTCGCACTGGGCCTCCCCCGCTGCGCCGAACTACACACCGGCATCTGGGCCGCTGCGAAGGTGGGCGCGGCCTTCCTGCCGGTCGACCCGAAACATCCGGTGGACCGGATCGAGCACATGCTCACCGATTCGGGCGCACAGGTCGGCCTGACCCTGGCCGCGTACCGACCTCAGCTCCCCGACACCACCCGATGGCTGGTCCTCGACGACGCCGACTTCGCCGAAAAACTGCGTGCCGCAGACAATGCCGCACTGACCACCGCCGAACTCCCGATCCCGATCCGCGTCGACAACCCCGCCTGGATGATCTACACCTCCGGCTCCACCGGAACACCGAAGGGCGTCACCGTCACCCACCGCGGCCTGGCCGATCTGGTGGCGGCCCAACGCGCCGACCTCACCCTGAACGAGCATTCCCGCGTATTACAGGTCGCTTCACCAAGCTTCGACGCCTCGATCTTCGAGGCCCTGATGGCATTCGGCTGCGGCGCCGCCTCGGTGATCTCCCCACCGGATGTCTTCGGCGGTGCCCCGCTCGCGGAACTGATCGCCGCCGAATCGGTCACCCACGTGGTGATCACCCCGTCGGCGCTGGCCACCATCGATCCGGCCGAGGTGTCGAGCGTGCGGGTGCTCGCGGTGGCGGGCGAGGCGGTCGGCCCCGATCTGGTCGCCCGCTGGTGTGGGGGTCCGTCCGGCCGGGCGATGGTCAACCTGTACGGCCCGACCGAGTACACCATCTGGGCGACCGGGTCCGCGCCGCTGTCGGCGGACGAACCGGTCACCATCGGCACGCCGATTCGCGGTGCGGCGGTTCTCGTCCTCGACGACCGGTTACGCCCGGTCCCCGTCGGTGTGGCGGGCGAGTTGTATCTGACCGGAACCGCCATGGCTCGGTGCTACCACGCCAGGCCGGGACTCACCGCCGCGCGGTTCGTCGCCGACCCCTTCGGGGGCCCCGGCGAACTGCTGTACCGCACAGGCGATCTGGTGCGCTGGATCCGTCGTAGCCACCCGTCCGGGCAGCACCGGCCCGACCGGGCTCGGTCGGCCGGCGATGCCCCGGCCGGATTGGCACTGGAATACCTCGGCCGCACCGATTTCCAGGTGAAGGTCCGCGGACAGCGCATCGAACTCGGCGAGATCGATGCCGCGCTCGGTGGCATCGACGGCGTGGATGTCGCGGTGACACTGGGTGTTCCCGGCCCCACCGGCGCGACCGCACTCGCCGCCTACCTGGTGCGCGCACCCGGCGCCGACCTCGACATCGCGCGGGTCCGCGCCGAAGCCGCCGACATCCTGCCCGCCTACATGGTCCCCGCCGCATTCGTCGTCCTGGACGCGATCCCCATCAACGCCGTCGGCAAACTCGATCGAAAAGCCTTGCCGGAACCGGTGTTCGCGGTCGAGGAGACGCCTTACCGGGCGCCGGAGACACCGACCGAACACGTCCTCGCACAGATCTACGCCGAACTGCTCGGCCGCGAGAAGGTCGGCATCGACGATTCGTTCTTCGCGCTCGGCGGCGACAGCATCCTGGCGATCCAGCTGGTGACCCAGGCGAAACTGGCCGGTGTGCACTGCACTCCGCTGCAGGTGTTCGAGCATCGCACGGTGGCCGCGCTCGGCGCCGCCATCGACGCCGCGGGCACGGTGGAGGCGCTCGCGGAGCTGCCCGGCGGCGGCATCGGCGCGCTGCCGCTGACCCCGATCGTGCGCTACATGATCGAGCGCGGCGGCGATTTCGACCGCTTCGCCCAGACCGCCGTCCTGGAACTGCCCGTCGGCATCGAGCGCGCGCGGCTCGTCGAGACCCTCACCGCCGTGATCGACCGGCACGACATGCTGCGCGCTCGCCTGTGGCAGGCCGAGGACGGCTGGCAGCTGCGGGTGGCCGACCCGGGTTCGGTCGACGTGGATTCCCTCGTGCACCGCACCGAATACGCCGCCGCCGACCCGGTCGAACTGCGCGAATACGCCCAGATCGAGCTCGACTTCGCCATGAACCGCCTGGATCCGGCCGACGGCATCGTGCTGCAGTTCGTCTGGCTCGACCCGGTCGGCGACGCGGGGTCGCGCACGAGACCGGGCCGCCTGATCGTCGTCGCGCACCACCTCGTCATCGACAGCGTCTCGTGGCGAATCCTGGTGCAGGACTTGATCGGTGCGTGGGCGCAGGTGTCGGTCGGCAACACCCCGGTCCTCGCCGACATCGGCACCTCCGTGCGCCGCTGGTCGCACGCGCTGACCGAACAGGTGCGCAGCGAGCAGCGCCGGGCCGAACTCGGATACTGGCGCCAGGTCGTCGGCGGTCCTGACCCGCTGCTCGGCGACCGGCCCCTCGATCCGGCGATCGACCAGGCCCACACCGTGTGCCGCCTCGACATCGAGGTCGGCGAGGACGTCACCACCGCCCTGCTCACCACCGTGCCCAGGCTGTTCCACGGCAGCGTCACCGACGCGTTGCTCGCCACCATGGCACTGGCGCTCGTACGCTGGCGGGCGCGCCGCGGCGTGGACGAACACTCGGCGCTGCTGCGGCTGGAAGGCCATGGCAGACAGGAAGAAGTCGTCCCCGGCGCCGATCTGTCGCGGACCATCGGCTGGTTCACCTCGCTGTACCCGGTGCGCCTCGACCTCGCCGGTATCGACGCCGAGGACGCGCTCGCAGGCGGCCCCGCCATGGGCGCGGCGATCCGCGCGGTCAAACACCAGCTGCTGGCGGTACCGGACAAGGGCATCGGCTTCGGCCTGCTGCGCTACCTCGATCCCGACACGGCCGCCCAGCTCCCGCAGCGGCTCCCCGGGCAGATCCTCGTGAACTACCTCGGCAGGCATACGACCGCCGAGGTCCCCGCCGGGCTGGAAGGTCTCGGCTGGCTGCCCACCGACGACCTCGGCGATCTGCGCGCGGACGAGCATCCCGACGTCCCGGTCATGCAGGCCATCGACGTGAACGCCCTGGTGGTCGGCAACCGGTTGCGCGCCGACTTCGGCTACCCGGAACACCTGCTCGACCGCGACGATGTCGCCGAACTCGCCCAGCTGTGGACCGAGGCCCTCAGCGCGGCAGCGCATTTCGCGGCCACCCCCGCCGCCCGGACAGCCTCGGCCGAGGAAACCGCCGCCCTCGCCGCACAGACGGCAGCGGCAGCCGAACCGGCAGCCGCCGGACCTGCCGGACTGGGTCTCGATGTACTGCTGCCGATCCGGCCCGGCGGCGACCGACCCGCACTGTTCTGCGTCCACTCGTCCTCCGGAATGTCGTGGAGCTACCTGGGATTCGCCGAACAGCTCGCACCGGACCGGCCGATCTACGGACTCCAGGCACCCGACCTCAGCGGCCGCGAACCCTCGGCCCGCTCCATCGAGGAGTTCGCGCGGCGGTATGTGCGCGAGATCCGCGCGGTGCAGCCGAGCGGCCCCTATCACCTGCTCGGCTGGTCGTTCGGCGGACTGATCGCCCAGGCCATGGCGGTCGAACTGGCGGCGGCGGGCGAGCGGGTCGGCGTGGTGGCACTGCTGGACACCGATACCGCCGATATCGACGGCGACACCATCGAGCGCTTGTCACCGGGCGCCTTCATCAACACCTTCGGCTCGATCTTCGGCATCGATAACGTCCCCGCCGACGCCACCGCCGCGCAAGCGGCCGACCTCATCACGGCGAAACTCGGCGGTGTCGAACTCATCGACGCCGCCACCATCGAGCGCATGGCGGCCTCCTACAACGCCTCCGCGGGGACGCGGACCGGCTATCAGCGCCCGGTCTACCACGGCGACATCCTCTATTTCAGCGCCACCGTCGACCCCTCCCCCTGGATGGGCCCGGACGGCTGGCGACCCTACGTGACCGGCGACATCGTCAATTGCGATGTCGACGTGACCCACGACGAGATGACCAATCCCCATGCACTGTCGGTCATCTCGCCGGTACTCGACGAGCACATGGAAGCAGGAGACCGGATATGAGCGTCGAACGCACTGTTGTCCAGAGTCCGACAGCCACCTCCGGCGGCGTGGTCGTCGAAGGGATCGAGAAATCCTTCGGCGATGTGCACGCGCTGCGCGGCGTCGACTTCGTGGCGGCGCCCGGTGAGGTGCTCGGCATCCTCGGCCCCAACGGCGCGGGCAAGACGACCATGGTGAACGTCCTCTCGACGCTCATCACGCCCGATCGCGGCCGCGCGGTGGTCGCCGGGCACGATGTCGTCGCCGACCCGGCCGCGGTCCGTCGATGCATCATGTTGACCGGGCAATACGCCGCCCTCGACGACATGCTCAGCGGCTACGAGAACCTGGTCATGTTCGGCAGGCTCATGGGTATGCGCAAACCCGCCGCCCAGGCCCGCGCCAGGGAACTGATCAGCGAATTCGATCTCGACCAGGCAGCGAGCCGACGGGTCGGCACCTACTCGGGCGGTATGCGGCGGCGGATCGATATCGCCTGCGGGCTGGTGGTGCGCCCGGACGTGGTCTTCCTCGACGAGCCGACCACCGGCCTGGATCCCCGCAGCAGGCAGGGGGTCTGGGATCTGGTGCGCAGCTTCAAGAACGCGGGCATCACGACCCTGCTCACCAGCCAATACCTGGAGGAAGCCGATGCGCTCAGCGATCAGATCATCGTGATCGACCACGGCGTGGTGATCGCCGCGGGCACAGCGGACGAACTGAAACAGCGGATCGGCGGCAGCTACTGCGAGATCGTCCCGCTCGATCTCGAGGAACTGCCCGCCATCGCCGCCGCGCTCGGCTCGCTGCTGCCCGCGGAGATCCTGGCGGCGATGACACCGGAATCGGATCGCATCACCATTCCCGCGCCGGATGGCGCCAAGACGCTCGCCGAGGCATTGCGGCGGCTGGACAACGCGGCGATCGAACTCGTCGACATCGCCCTGCGACGCCCGTCGCTCGATGACGTGTTCCTGCAACTCACCGGCCATCTGGCCTCGGCCGAGAGCGAATCGGAGGCCGTCTCATGACGGCCACCCTGTGGCAGACCCACGTTCGCGCCGCGCCGGACACGGTGCAGCAGTGGTGGGTACTGACCACACGGCTGATCGTGCCCTCGGTGAAATCCGGGGATGTCTTGATGTCGGCGCTGGCGCCGGTGGCGTTCGCCGCCAGCTTCTACATCCCGCTCAATACGGTGATGATGTTCTCCGGCAACGGTTTCAGCAGCTACGCCCAGTACATGATGCCGCTGGTGGTGTTGCAGTCCGCGGCGTTCACCGCCATCTCGGCGGCCTTCCGGTCGGCCAGCGATGCCGTGGCCGGACTCAATCGCCGCTTCGGCTCGATGCCGCTGCGCCCGCTCGTCCCCGTCGCGGCGCGGATGTCGGCCAACATACTCCGGGCGTCGATCGCGCTGGCCGGGGCGGTCGTCGCGGGCTATGTCATCGGCTTCCGGTTCCGGCTCGACGCGTGGCACACCCTCGGGTTCCTGGCGTTCTCGCTGGTCATCGGCATCGTGTTCACCCTCGGCGCCGATGTCATCGGCACCGCGTCCAAGAGTCCGGAGGCGACATCGCAGCTGCTCGTGCTGCCGCCGTTGATCTTGGGCATGCTCTCGACCGGTCTCGCACCGGCGAGCCAGTTCCCCAGCTGGATCCAGTGGTTCGTCCGCAACCAGCCCGTCTCGCAATACGCGATCGCGCTGCGCGCGCTGGCCGGTGACACCGCGGGCAACGCGGGGACGGTGAGCTGGTCGCTGATGGGGCCGCCGTTGCTGTGGGCCGCGGGCACCCTGGCGCTCTGCGTGCCACTGGCCATCCGGCTCAGTTCGAGGAGGGCGTGATGCTGGAGCGTTCGGAAACCTCGCCGGTGTCGCTGATCCGGCACACGCTGATCCAGACGCAGCGCCTGCTGGTGCGCTGGTCACGCAGTCCGTTCACTGTGCTGGAGACGCTGCTCATCCCCTGTCTGCTGCTGATCATGCTGGACATCGTCGTCGGCGGTCAGATCGAGAAGTTCACCGGTGACGACGCCCTCTACGGTTCGGTCCCGATGGTCGCCGTCGTCGGCGCGCTCTCGGGCGCCGTCGCGAGCGGTGTCCTGCTCGGCCGCGAACGGGACGCCGGTCTGCTGGCCCGGTTCTGGGTGCTGCCGGTGCACCGGGCCTCCGGCCTCGTCTCCCGCATCCTCGCCGAGGGCTGCCGCATCGTGCTCGGCACCGCGGCCGTGGTGATCGTCGGCTTCGTGCTCGGCTTCCGCTTCCACCAGGGCCCGTTCGCGACACTCGCATTCCTCTTGGTGCCGGTGATCTTCGGACTCTCGTTCGCCACGATCGTCACCTCCGTCGCCGTCTTCACCGCGAAAACCTCACTGGTCGAGACCATCACCGTCGTCACCTCGCTGATGATGTTCTTCAGCACCGGCTTCGTCCCGCTGATGGCCTTTCCGGAGTGGATTCAGCCGATCGTGCGCAACCAGCCGATGTCGGTCGCCGTCGACGCCATGCGCGGTCTGGCCGATCAAGGACCGATCGCGCGCCCGCTGATCCTCACCCTGCTCTGGTCGTTCGGCGCCCTCGTGCTGTTCGCCGTGCCGGCCACCATCGGTTTCCGGCGCGCGAGCAGGCAGTGAGATCGGGCCGCGGCGCCCACGTCAGCGGCCACGCAGTACCCTCGTGCGCATGCCGGTGAGCGCCCAACAACGCACCCGATTCCGTCGCACCGCGAAGCAGGGCCGCGGGGCCAGCTCGCGCGGCATCGTCGCTGTCGCCGCGCTGCTGTGCGCGGCCGTGGTCACCGCGGGTTGCGCGGACAAGCACGACGACGCGAGCACGATCATCCGCACCACGACCAATATCGCCGGTGCGGGCGTGGTCGGCGCGGCCCGCGACACCGCGACCGCCTGCCCGCTGCCGAGCGCACCCGATCCCGGCGCCGGCGCGACCCGCACGGTCACCCACGCCGGTGGGGTCTCCGAGGTGCCCACCGACCCGCAGCGCATCGTCGTGCTCACCAGCTCGGCGCTCGACGCGGCCTGCGCGGTCGGCCTGTGGGAGCGGGTCGCGGGCGCGGTCACCCTCGACGGCGAGCGCCCGCAGCCGATGTACCTGGGCTACGGCGTGCTGAAGGTCCCCAGCGTCGGCCCGATCGGGCAGCCCGATCCCGCGCGCATAGCGGAACTGAAGCCCGACCTGATCCTCGGCGATGTCGCCCCCGCGGGCGGTTACGAGGCATTGAGCGCGATCGCCCCGACCGTACTGGTCGGCACCGGCGGCAGCTGGCAGTCCGATTTCGCGGGCTACGCCGCGGGCATGGGCCGGCGCGGCGCCGCCGACACCGCCCTGCAGACCTACCTGACCGAGGCCCGCGACCTCGGCAAAGCACTGAACGCGAGCCAGTCGCAGGCCTCGGTGCTGCGCTTCACCGCCGACACCACCCAGGTCCAGGGCACCGAGACCTTCGCCGCCCAGGTCCTGTCCGACGTCGGCGTCCAGCGCCCGACCGCCCAGCGCGGCACCTCCTTCGACATCGGCGCCGCCGACCTGGCCACCAAGGCCGAGGGCGACCTCATCTACGTCATGTTCGCGGGCAAGGCGGGCGAAGACCACGGCAAACAGGTCCTGCGCTCGGACCAGTTCACCGAACTCAGCGCCTCCACCGACCGCCGCGTCTTCGCCGTCGACGACAGCATCTGGCACACCACCGGCCTCACCGCCGCCCGCGCCGTCCTCACCGACCTGCGCAACAGCCTCAACGGCTACGTCACCGACTGACCCGGCGGGGCTCCCAGCGAACCCCCAGGGTGTTCCCAGCTCCGGCGCAGTGCCCGCGCCTACCGTCGTCGACGACACGGTATGAGCGAAGGAGCAGCATGGACGACCACGATCTCGGACTCGGGCACGATCTGCGGGTGATGTCGCGCCGGCGGGTGCTCGGCATGATCGGCGCCGCGGGCGTGGCGGCCGCGGCGGCGGGCTGCGCGGCGGCGACGGACTCGGGTGTCGCCACGGACACCTCGGCGGAGTCGGCGACCCCGGCCGCGGCACCGCAGGAAACGGCGGGCCCCTACCCGGGTGACGGGTCCAACGGCCCCAATGTCCTGATCGAGTCGGGCGTGGTCCGCTCCGATATCACCACCAGTTTCGGCTCGTATTCCGGTGTCGCCCAGGGTGTTCCGATGACACTCACCCTGAACCTGCGTGACCTCACCAAGAACGCCGCCGGAGCCGGTATGGCGGTCTACGTCTGGCATTGCGACCGCGAGGGCCGCTACTCCCTCTACAGCGAAGGCGTCACCGACCAGAACTACCTGCGCGGCGTCCAGGTCGCCGACGACAACGGCACCGTCCGCTTCACCTCGATCTTCCCCGCCTGCTACGCAGGGCGCTGGCCCCACATCCACTTCGAGGTCTACGACTCCCTCACCACCGCGGTAGCAGGCGACAACGCCCGCCTCACCTCCCAGATCGCCCTCCCCCAGGACGCCTGCGAATCCGTCTTCGCCGCCGACTCCGGCTATTCGGCCAGTATCAAGAACATGTCCGACGTGAGCCTGTCGTCGGACAACGTCTTCGGCGACGGCTGGGACGCCGAACTGGCCACCGTCACCGGCACACCCGCCACCACCATGGCCGTCTCCCTGACGGTCGGCGTCGCCGAGAAGTCCCAGAACACCCGGTCCGGCAACGGTTCTCCCGGTGCCCCTCCGGGCGGCGGAGCCCCGGGTGGCGGCCCCGCCGGTTCGCCACCGCCCGGCGGACCCGCACCCCGCTGACGGCTCAGTCCGTCGAGCGAGTGGCCGCGGCCGCCAAACCCAGATGCACGATGTCGGTGAAATTGGTGAGATCCCTGATCAGGGTGTCGATTTCGCCGGTGGACCCCGCGGCGGTTCGATGCAGCCAGTCGGCGACGGTGTCGAAGAGGCCGCCGATGGTGGAGACGGCGAGGGCGTGGAGGTCGATGCCGACGCCGCCGTCGGGCACGAAACCGTATTCGCGCCAGAGGGTTTCGAGGAATTGGGCGGCCCAGCGGCGGTTGGTGCGGCGTTGCTGTTCCACTCTGGCGGAGATGCCGCTCGCTTCGCCGAAGGTCACCTGGGCGACGCGAGGGTCGTCAACCAGTGAGTGGGCGAAGGTGGCGACGACGGTGGCGATCACCTCGTCGCGGTCGCCGGTGCACTCGGCCAGCGCGGTGGCGACCTCGGCTTGCGCGCGTTCGCTGAGCTGCTGGAGCAGGGCCAGGTAGCAGGACTCCTTGCTGTCGAAAAGTTCGTAGAAGGCCTTGTTGCCGACGAAGGCGGTCTGGCAGATCTGCTCGATCGCGGTGTTGACGTAACCCTCGGCGGCGATCAGTTCGAAGGCGGCCGCCAGGATCTGCTCGCGCCTGCGCGCACGGCGTTGCTCGGCGTCCATGCCCTGGATGCGCCGGGAACGAACTTGACTCTTCTCGGTCGACGTCACGCAGCTCAGCCTACCGATCACCCAATAAGAACAAGAACTCTTGTTTAGAACAAGAGAACCTGCTGTAATCGGGATCACCTAGTGAAGGAGATGCCATGCAGCGCAGCACGGCCACCTACCGATCCCGGCGCTTCGGCGCCACCGCCCTGCTCAGCGCCGCGGTACTGGCACTGGCCGCGGGCCCCGCCGTCGCCGAGGACTTCGAACTGCCGCCGTTGCCGAACGAGGCACAGGTGTATCCGGCGGTCGTGCCGCTGCCGACACCGCAGAACGACCGCTGGTACGACGACCCGGCCGACTTCGGCGGCTACGCCAACGGCGATGTCATCCGCAGCCGCGTCGTGCAGACCTACACGCTCGGCATCCCCGTCCCGGTGCACACCACCCAGCTGCTGTTCCGCAGCACCGACGCCATGGACAACCCGCTCGCGACGGCGACCACCGTGCTCGTTCCCGGCATTCCGTGGCTGGGTCCCGGTGCGCGCCCGCTGATTTCGTATCAGGAGGCGATCGACAGCCTCGGTCAGCAATGCAATCCCTCGTACACGCTGCGGGCGGGGATCCAGAAGGAAGTCGCGCTGATGGCGCAGTTCCTCGCCGCGGGCGCCGCGGTGGTTGTCACCGATTTCGACGGCAAGCGGAACACGATCATGTCCCCGGCCGAGGGCCGGATGGTGCTCGACGGTATCCGCGCGGCTCAGCGCGGCGGCGTCGGTCTCGAAGCCTCGCCGGTCGGCCTGTGGGGCTATTCCGGCGGCGGCAATTCCTCGGCGTCGGCGGCCGAACAGCACCGCCACTACGCCCCTGAGCTCGACCTCCGGGGCAGCGCCCAGGGTGGTATCCCGGGTGACAAGGTCGCGATCGCGCCGTTCGCCATCTCGGGTCAGCAGCCGCAGGCCAACTTCACCGGCTGGCTCGCCATCCTCGGCCTCGCCCGCGAATACCCCGAGTTCGATCAGGCGTTGCAGCGGTACCTGACGCCGGAGGGACATCAGGTCGCCCGTGATCTGGAGAACCGCTGCCTCTACACCGCCGTCGCCTCCACGCTGCTGCGCCCGGTCGCCGACTATCTGACCGATCCGCGGGCGGCGCTGGCCGCGGCGCACGAAGCGCTGTCGGCGGCGAGCTTCGGCCGTCCCGAGAACACCCCCGACATACCCCTGCTCATGTGGCATTCGACCACCGATCAGCTGCTGCCCGCCGAACTGGCCATCGACGACATCGCCGCCGCCTACTGTGCGCGCGGGGTGAATCTGCGCATGTTCTGGGTGCCGATGTCGGAGCACATCAGTGCCGAGATCGTCCCCGAGATCGGGACGGTCGCCTGGTTGCTCGCGGTGACCGCGGGTGCCGACCCGGGGCCGCGGGTATGTTGAGCCCCCTTCGTGGGCAAGGGGATTCGCGATGAGCGCGGCTACCTGGGCACGCGCCGCGAGCACATCGGCACGACAGCTCCGTGTCATGCAGCGGGCCGGACTCGTCGACTTGCGGCGGCCAGGTCAGCTCGTCCGTACCGCCCGTGCGATGCGCGTTTTCGGCCCGATCGCCGGAGGCATCCGCACCTCGGCGCGGCGGACACCGCATCGGATCGCGCTCGTCGACGGTGATCGGCGGGTCAGCTATCGCGAACTCGACCAGCGCAGTGATGCGATCGCGGCCCGCTGGCACGCGGCCGGTCTGACCGCGCGGGACACCATCGGGGTGCTCTGCCCCGACGGGCTGCTGCTGGTCGAAACCATGGCCGCCGCAGGGAAACTCGGTGCACGGCTGGTACTGCTCAACACCGGTTTCGGTGCGGCGCAGTTGCGTGATGTGCTGGCCCGGGAACGAGTCGGGGCGCTGGTGCTCGACCCGAGCATGTCCGCACTCGGCGGTGCCCTGGCCGACGGCATCACTCTGCTCGACACCGCGGGCGCCGGTCCGGGAACCCGGGCACCCGTCCCTGCCGAGCAGGGCGGCTTCGTCCTGCTCACCGGCGGCACCACCGGAACGCCGAAGGGTGCGCCGCGACGGGTCGAATCACCATTGGCCGGTGCGCAATTCGTCGACCGGGTGCCGTTGCGTCGCGGGCAGACCGTGCTGTTGTGCGCGCCGCTGTTCCACGGCACGGCGCTCTCGCAGTTCATTCTGGCGCTGAATCTGGGCTCGACCATCGTGCTGCACGGCAGGTTCGATGCCCACCGGGCGCTCACCCAGATCGGCGAGCATCGTGCCGACATGGTGGTGCTGGTGCCGACAATGCTGCGCCGCATCCTCGATCTGGGCCCAGAAGTGTTGTCCGCCGGCGACACCGGCTCGCTGCGGATCGTGTTCACGGCGGGTGCCGCACTGCCCTCGTCATTGGGTACCAGGGCGATCGAGACGTTCGGCCCGGTCGTCTACAACTTCTACGGCTGCACCGAGACCGGCACCGCCACCATCGCCACCCCCGAGGACTGGATCGCCGCACCCGGCACGGTCGGTAAACCGCCGGTCGGTATCACCGTGGCGCTCTACGACGGTGACACCCTGGTCATCGAGCCGGGCACCGTCGGCACCGTCCATGTCGGCAACTCGATCGCCTTCCACGGTTACTCCGGCGGCGGCTCCAAACAGCTCAGGGGCGGCCTGATGAGCACCGGCGACCTCGGCCATTTCGACGCCGCCGGAAGGCTTTTCATCGACGGCAGGGACGACGACATGATCGTCTCCGGCGGCGAGAACGTCTTTCCCGGGGAGATCGAGGACCTGCTCTACCGGCATCCGAACGTCACCGAGGCCGCGGTGATCGGCGTCGCCGACGAGGAGTTCGGGCAGCGCCTCGCCGCCTTCGTCGTCCGTGCGGGTGATCTCGACGCCGACGCGGTCCGTGCGTATGTGAAATCCCATCTGGCCCGGTTCAAAGCTCCCCGTGACGTGGTGTTCGTCGACGAACTCCCGCGCACGCCGACCGGCAAGATCGACCGCCGCGGCCTGGCCGCGCTGCACTGACCCGGTGGCGGCGACGCGGGGTCGCCGCCACCGTCAGCTCGCGGCACGCTGTGCCGTCGCCCACCCCTCGAGCGCGGCGGCCAGCGCGGGCCCGATCGTGCGCAGCGCGGCCGCGCCGGTGATGTCCCAGTGCGTGGCGTCGACGGGCACATCGCGGATGTTCCCGGCGATGTGGTCCCGCCAGGCTCCGGCGGCTCTGCCCTCGCCGTGGTCGTCGCGGTCCGCGGTGAAGAAGAGCAGGTCACCGCGGAAGACACGGGGGCGATGCGCCGCACCGATCACCTGGGCGTGCAGGATGCCCGCGAAGAGCCGGTGCACCCGTTCCTCGGTCAGCTCGTCGAACGGGCCGGGCAGGTTCGACACCAGTGCGACGGCGTCCTCCGGTGTGAAATCGGTGACGGGCGTGGCGAGTTCGTGTTCGGTGCCGAACTGGCCGAGCAGGTCGCCGACGGTGACCGGCGCCTCGCTGCGGTAGCCGACGTCGCCGACGAAGGAGTCCAGCATCGCCAGCACGTCGACCTCCTCCCCCAGATCCTGCAACCGCACGGCCATGGCGTGCGCGATCACGCCGCCGACGCACCAGCCGAGCAGCCGGTACGGTCCGTGCGGCTGGACGGCGCGAATTCTGGTCACATAGTCGGCGGCGAGCGCGTCGATCGACTCGGGCGGTGGCGCGTCCTCGACGATCGCCGGGGATTGCACGCCGTAGAGCGGGCAGTCCAGTTCGGCGGACAGGCCGGCGAAACTCCAGGCCAGGCCGACCACCGGATGGACGCAGAACAGCGGTGCGCCGCTACCACGCGCGCGCAGGGCGAGCACCGGTGCCAGCGCGGATTCCTCGCCGGTGTCCTCGGTGATCCGGCGTGCCAGACCGGCCGGGGACGGATCGCTGAACAGCCAGGCCAGGGCGACCTCGGCCGGCAACTCGGTGCGCAGCCGTGCCACCAGCCGGGTCGCGACCATCGAGTTGCCGCCGAGGTCGAAGAACGAATCGTCGGCGCCGACCCGATCGCACCCGAGCAGCTCGGCGAACACCGCCGCGATCCGCTGCTCGACCGTGCCCTGGGGTGCGCGATAGGCACGATCGGAGCTGAACGCGGGGCTCGGCAACCGGCCGAGATCGAGTTTGCCGTTCGCTGTCAGGGGCAGCGCGTCGATGACGACGACGGCCGCCGGAACCTGATGCTCGGGCAGCCGATCCCGCAGCCGCGCGCGGACCTCGCTACCCGAGAGCGCTGTGTACCCGGCACCGGTTATCGCGACGTTCCCGTCACCAGGCGTAGCAGTGATCCCGTCAGCGGTGATCGCACTGTTCCGGCCGCCCGGCACGACATAACCGACCAGTTGGCGACCGATAGCCGGATCCTCGCGCACGACCACCGCCGCGGCGCCGACGCCGGGGCAATCCAGCAGTGCCACTTCGACTTCGGCGGGCTCGATGCGGTAACCGCGAATCTTCACCTGCCGATCCGCGCGGCCGAAGTGTTCGAGCGTGCCCTCGCGGGTCCACCGGCCGAGATCGCCCGAGCGGTACAGGACACCGCCCACGGAACCGGGATTCGCGACGAACCTGGTCGCGGTCAGACCTGGCCGGTGCAGGTAGCCGCGCGTCACCTGCGCACCGGCGACGTAGATCTCGCCGACGACACCCGTCGGCACCGGCCGCAACCGGTCGTCGAGAATCCGCACGGTGAGTCCGTCGAGCGGCCGCCCGACCGGGCTGCCCGCCCGGGTGTGAGCGCCGGTGGTGATCGTCGTGTGCGTGACGTGCACCGTGGTCTCGGTGATGCCGAACATGTTGACCAGTGCGGGACCCGAGGCGCCGTGCCGACCGATCCAGGCGGAGAGCCGTCGCGGGTCGAGGGATTCGCCGCCGAAGACGATGCTGCGCAACGCAAGTCGATCACCGGTGGCACGAGCATCGGCGTCGTCCAGCCCGGCGAAGGCCGACGGGGTCTGCCCGAGTACCGAAATCTGTTCGCGAACCAGGAGTTCCCGCAGCCGCTCGGGTGAGCGCGTGGCCTCCTTGTCGATGACGACGAGCGTCGCACCGGTCGTGAGCGCACCCCACAGTTCCCACACAGCGAAGTCGAACGCGGCCGAATGGAACAGCGCCCACACGTCGGTGGACCGGGTCGACAGGACGCGCCGGGTCCGCTCGAGCAGCGCGACGACCTGACGATGCTCGACCGCCACCCCTTTCGGTGCCCCCGTGGAGCCGGAGGTGTAGATCACGTACGCGACGTTGTCCGCACGGGCATGGCGAATCGCACCGGTCTCGACGGCCACCCGATCGGCCGGGACCGGGTGCCGGACAACGCTCTGCCGTCCGGACGTTGCCGAGAGATCATGCGGCACAGCATCAGTCGGTGAATCGGCCGAGTCATATCCGGCGCCCGCCGAAGCAGGTCGTGGTCGCGTTCCCGCATCGACCACCAGGTACTCGCCATGCTCGCCGTCGAATCGGGCCGTCGACCCCCGTCCCGACTCGTCGCCCCCGTGACCCACCACGCGCTGAGCACCACGCTCGCCATTCGATCGGGCCACCGGCCCTTTTCCCTGCTCGTCGACCCCGTGGACGGTCGAGCCCGCCGTGATCACACAGACCGGCCGAGCATCGGCCAGCAGGTAGTCGATCCGGTCGCGCGGATAGTCCGGATCGACAGGAACATAGGCCGCGCCGCTGCGCACCACCGCGACGATCGCCACGACCAGGTCAGCTGAGCGGGGCATGAGGATGGCAACCCGGCGCTCCGGACCTGCCCCGGCCACCACCAGTTTCCTGGCGAGGGCGGCGCTGCGTTCGTCGAGTTCCCCGTAGGTCACGGTGGTTTCGCCTGCCCGGATCGCTACAGCATTCCGATGACGGTGCGCGGCAAGGTCGAAGAGGTCGCCCAGTGTCCGCTGGTCGGGGCGGATCAACGCGGGGGCCCGAACCGCCGCCGGGATGGTCTCGTCGATCAGGTCGATGTCGCCGACCGCTGCCGCCGGGTCCGCCGTGACCGCGCGAGCGATCCGCTCCACGGTGTAAATGAGCTGGTCGATCGTCTCGCGGTCGAACAGATCGGTCGCGTAGGTGATCGCCACGCCGATGGTGTCTGCGGCAGGGTCCGACATCGTCAGCTGAAGGTCGAATTTCGCCGGGGATTCGACCTGGTCGACGGGTTCGGCCGTCAGTCCGCCCAGATCGGTTCCGACCGTGCCCGCATCGGTCGCGGCGGTAAGCACCACCTGGAACAGCGGGTGGTGGGCGCGGGTGCGCGGCGGATCCAGCGCCTCGACGACCCGCTCGAACGGGATGTCGGCATTGGCCAGCGCACCGAGGTCGATGTCGCGGACACGGGTCAGCAATGCCGTGAAACGGTCGGTCGGGTTGACCGTGGTCCGCAGCACCACCATGTTGACGAACATGCCGACTAGATCGTCGAGTTCAGCTCCGCCGCGCCCGGCCATCGGTGTGCCGATAGCGATGTCGGTGCCGCCACCCGAGCGGGCCAGTGCCACCGCGAGTATCGAGTGCAGCACCATGAACTGGGTCGCGCCGTGCGCCACCGCGATCCGGCGGAGCCGGGCGGTGAGCTCGGCGTCGAATTCGACGGTGCTCACCGCGCCGCGCCCGGACGCGACCGGTGGATGCGGGCGGTCGACCGGCAGTTCCAGTCGCGGAGCCAGTCCGGTGAGCCTGGCGCGCCAATACCGCAGCTGCCCGTCGAGCGTCGCCGCTCCGGTGTCGTGCGCGATCCAGTCCCACTGCGCCAGTGCGTAATCGACGTACGAGACGGGCAGCGGCTCGAGCGCGTGTCCAAGCGGACCTCCCCCCTCTGCGGCCCGATCCGCCTCGAGCACCGGGTCGGCGGAGGTGCCAACTGGCGGGAAACTCCGTCGGCGACCACCGGTCTGGCCTAGGTGAGCGGTGTACGCGCCGAACAGATCCCGCAGCAGCGGGCCGAGCGACCAGCCGTCGGCGCTGATGTGGTGGATGACAACGGCCAGCACATGATCGTCCTCATCCAGGGCGAAAAGACGTGTTCGCAGCGGTAATTCGGTGGTGAGATCGAAACCGGCCGCACCGAACTCGGCCAGCGCGGCAGTGAGCTCGGCCGCCTGGAGCGGAACCTCGGCGAGAGCGGAACGCGCACGATCGATCGGCAGAATGTGCTGGCTGCCGACGCCGTCTTCGTCGAGATAGAGCGTGCGCAGCGGTTCGTGCCGTTCGACCACATCATCGAACGCGGCCCGCAGCGCGGCGACCGAGAGCGGCCCGCGCAGCCGCACCGCCAGCGCGATGTTGTCCGCGGGTGAACGGTGGTCGAGCCGGTTCAGGACCCACAGGCGTTGCTGGGCAGGAGCAAGGGGCGGCGATTCGGGCCGGCTGCGGCGGGTCACCGGGGGCCGCGGCGCGGTCTTCGACAGGTGCCGTACCGCCACGGCGAGCCCCGCCACCGTCGGCGCGTCGAACACGGTGCGCACCGGGACGTGCTTGCCGGTCGCCGCCGCCAATCGCGCTCCGAGCTGGGCGGCGAGCAGGGAGTTGCCACCCAGCGCGAAGAAATCGTCGGCGCCGCCGACCGATTCCACCCCGAGAAGGCCGGCGATGACGGCGCCCACCAGGCGTTCGACCGAATCCGTCGGCGCGGGACCACCGTTCGACGCGAACACGGGGGCAGGCAGCGCCGCACGGTCGACTTTGCCGACGGGGGTCAGCGGCAGCTCGTCGAGGACGACCACCGCCGCGGGCACCGCGTGCGCGGCCAGCCTGTCCCGCGCGAACGCCAGCAGCGCGGCAGTGTCGACAGCGCGTCCCGGCCGCGGCGCCACATAGCTGACCGGAACCACCGCACCGGCCGAGGTCCGCCACCCGGTGGTGATCGCGGATCGGACCGCCGCATGGCCGGTGAGGACGGCATCGATCTCCCCCGGCTCGAGCCGGATGCCGCTCACCTTGATCTGAAAGTCCGTGCGGCCCAAGAACTCCAATGCGCCCGGTGCCGCGTCGTCGTCGGCACGACGTCGCCGGACGAGGTCGCCGGTGCGGTAGATCCGCGCACCGGCGGGTCCGGAGGGGTCGGCCATGAACCGCGTGGCGGTGGCGCCCGGCCTGCGCCGGTATCCGCGTGCGACACCGGGCCCGGACAGGTAGAGCTCGCCGGGCTCGCCGGGCTCGACCGGACGCAGACCCTCGTCGAGGATCAGCGCCGACCAGCCGTCGAACACCGCCCCGAGGACGATCGGCCCGCCCGCGACCACCGGTGTGGCGGAGACGAAGACGGTCGTCTCCGTCGGTCCGTAGCTGTTCACATACGTCCGTCCCGGCGCCCACCGCGCGACCAGCGCCGGATCCGAGGCGTCACCGCCGACGACCAGACCACGCAGCGTCGCGTGCCTGGCCGGGTCGAGAGTCGCGAGCACCGCGGGCGTGATCACCGCGTGGGTGACCGCCTGCCCCGCGATCAACTCGTCGAGCTCAC
The DNA here is from genome assembly GCF_053608285.1 of Nocardia sp. NPDC055053. NCBI lineage: Bacteria > Bacillati > Actinomycetota > Actinomycetes > Mycobacteriales > Nocardiaceae > Nocardia > Nocardia sp. NPDC055053. Next base: position 228,687 of record NZ_JBSGVD010000001.1, read on the forward strand.
CACCGACCGTGATCTCCGGTGGCACGATGATCAAGGTCGCGCCGTGCGTGAACGTCAGCATCAGTTCGTGGACGAAGAGATCGAAACCCGGTGAGCTCACCTGCAATACGCGAGCCTGCTCCCACGGGCCGAGATGGGCCGACACCTCGTCGACGAGCGCGTCCAGCCCGCGATGCGGCACGGCGACGGATTTCGGTGTGCCGGTCGACCCGGAGGTGTAGAGCACGTAGGCGAGCTGGTCGAGGTGTGTCGGCCGGACGCGGTCGGCGTCGGTGAGCGGCGCCGGATCGTGGTCGGCGCAGCGCCGCACGAGGTCCGGGTCGTCGAGCACAAGCCAGGTAATCCACGCGGGCAGGTCGGTGAGCATCGCCCGGGTGGTGATGCCGATCGTGGCGGCGGAGTCGGCCAGCAGATGGCGGCGCCGGGCCTGCGGCTGGCGCAGGTCCATCGGCAGGATCGCGGCGCCGGTCGCCGCGACCGCGCACACCGCCCGCACCAGCTCCGCCGAACGCGGCAGCGCCAGCACCACCACGGTTTCCGGGCCGACCGCGTGCGCGATCAGCTCCCGGGCGAGCCGATTCGCCGAGTCGGCCAGGGCCGCGTAGGTCCAGCTACGGCCACCGTCGACGACGGCGATGTGGTCGCCGGTCCCGCCGCGACCGAGGATCGCACCGAGGGTGGCCTGCTGTCCGATCGCGGTCATCCTCCGATTAGATCCGCACCGGCGCGGATCGGAAAACCCCGATTTCCATGGGCAAACCGCAGGTAGCGGCGTGATTGCTATCATGGCGGGCAGTGATCCATGACGTCCCGGCGCCGTTGCTCCGTCGCCGCTGCACGAGGAGAAAACATGGCTCAGCACTCCGAGGGCGAGGTCCCGCCCGCCTCCGACAATGCCGCCGATCTGGATCTCCCGTGGGCGCCGCGCGACCACGAATGGAACGGTCACCGCGCCGAGCACGACGCGCTCGAATGGGCCAAGGGCGATCCGCGCAAGCTGGCCGGTATCTACCTGTACCGGCAGCCCGGCGGGAACCCGGCGACCGAGGCCGACTACAAGTTCCCGGTCGCCGACATCATCGACGGGCGGCCCACCCGGGTCTTCCACGCTGTCGCCAATGCGGCGGCCCGGCTCGACCAAGCCGACATCTCCGCAGCGGACCGCGACCTCGTGAAGCACCGGATCTCCGAGCTCTACCTGGACGCGGCGAAAGCCTTCGACGACCCCGACCTGCGGGCACCGTGGGACCGCTGACTCAGCGCATACCCCGGAAGAACGCGCGGATATCCCCGACCAGCAGGTCCGGCGCCTCCATCGCCGCGAAGTGCCCGCCGCGGTCGAACTCCGACCAGTGCACGATGTCGGCATTGCCCTCGGCGTAACGGCGGATCGCGACATCCTCGGCGAAGACCGCGACACCGGTCGGCGTCGTCAGCGGCGCGGTGGGCCAGGAGCGGGTGTGCATGGCCTCGTAGTAGAGGGCGGCCGAGGAGCCCGCTGTACCGGTCAGCCAGTAGAGCATCACGTTGGTGAGCAGGCGATCACGGTCCACCGCCGCCTCGGGGAGGCCGTCGGCCGGGAACGTCCACTCCTTGAACTTCTCGACGATCCAGGCGAGCTGGCCGATCGGTGAATCGTGCAGGCCGTAGGCCAGCGTCTGCGGACGGGTCGACTGGATGCGGAAGTAGCCGCTGCCCTCGCTCTTGAACAGCGCGAGCCGATCCAGCCGGGCGAGCTCGGCCTCGGTCATCGTCGCCTTCTCCGCCTCGGAGACCGGGCCGAACGGGATGAACCCGAACGTCGCGGCATTGACGTGGATGCCGATCACCCGGTCACCGCCCGCGCGCCCGACCTCCGGGGTGATGAACGCGCCCCAGTCCCCACCCTGGGCCCCGTACCGCTCGTAGCCGAGCCTGCTCATCAACTCGACCCACGCCGCGGCGATCCTGGTCGCGTTCCAGCCGGGCTCGGTCACCGGACCGGAGAATCCGTACCCGGGCAGCGAGGGAATCACCAGGTGGAAGGCGTCGGCAGGGTCACCACCGTGGGCACCGGGATCGGTGAGCGGGCCGATCACGTCGAGGAATTCGACGATCGACCCCGGCCAGCCGTGCGTGAGGAGCAACGGCGTCGCGTCCTGCCGCGCGGATCGCACATGCAGGAAATGGATGCGCTGACCGTCGATTTCGGTGACGAACTGCGGATACTTGTTCAGCTCCGCCTCGGCCGCCCGCCAGTCGTAGGTGGTGCGCCAATACTCGGCCAGGTCCCGCAGATACTCCACCGGCACGCCGCGACTCCACTGCGCGCCCGGCTGCTGGTCGGGCCAGCGCGCCTCGGACAGCCTGCGGTGCAGGTCATCCAGGTCCGACTGGGCGATGTCGAGGTGGAACGGGACGATCTCGCTACTCATACCGACGACGCTACGGACACCTTCGGTCCAATCGCCACGGACAGCGGAACGGCGGCGGATTGCTCCGCCGCCGTCTCCCACGTTTCAGTCCGCGATGTCGCGCGCCGCCGTCTCGATCAGATCGGTCACCGGACCCGGCTGCGAGGCCAAAGACGCGTGGCTCGCGGCGAGTTCGATGGTCTTGCGCGGGTTCATCCGCGCGGCCATCCGGCGCTCGTTGTCCGGATGGATCATCCGGTCTTCCGTGGACACCTGATACCAGCTGGGCTTCGTCTTCCACGCGGGCTCGGTGATCGTGTCGCCGAAGGTCGAGGCGAGCGGCGCCTTCTGCGTCACCGCCATCACCAGCGCCTCGTCGGAAGTCAGGTCCTGACAGAAGCTTTCGTGGAACTTGTCCTGCGCGATCCACAGGTAGCCGTCCGAATCCGGCGCGATATCGGCGAACGCGGCGGGCGGCAGCTCCTGCGTGATCGCACCGGGGCTCTCCCCCGCGTCGGGCGCGAAGGCAGCGACATAGACCAAGCCCGCGACATTGGGCAGGTTACCAACCTCGGTGATCACCGCACCACCGTAGGAATGCCCGACCAGCAGCACCGGACCGTCGACCTGCGCGACCATCTTCCTGGTCCGCTCGGCGTCCTCGGCCAGCGAGGTGAGCGGGTTCTCCACCGCGTGCTGCGCCGAATACCCACGCCGGTTCAACTCCACGATCACCTTCGCCCAATGCGCGGCGCCACCCCAGAAACCATGAACCAGAACGATCGTCGGCTTGGCGGCCATGTCATTCCTTTCTGCCGGTCGGGTTCGCGCCGATTGACGCGACGAGCGAAGGTCCACGATATTTGGAGCCCCCTCCCGCCGAGCGCCAACTCGCCGCGCCGCTACGGCATGCCACCCTTGGTCTGCCGCAAACGCGCACAATGACCGACGGCGGCGCACCCGAGCAGGTGCGCCGCCGTCGTCATGGTCCTGGTTCGGTCAGAACGCCCAGTCCTCGTCCTCGGTGTTGACCGCCTTGCCGATGACGTAGCTCGAGCCGGAGCCGGAGAAGAAGTCGTGGTTCTCGTCGGCGTTGGGCGACAGGGCCGACAGGATCGCCGGGTTCACCTCGCACTCGTCCTTCGGGAACAGGCCCTCGTAGCCGAGGTTCATCAGCGCCTTGTTGGCGTTGTAGCGCAGGAACTTCTTGACGTCCTCGGTGAGGCCGACCTCGTCGTAGAGGTCCTGGGTGTAGTCGACCTCGTTGTCGTAGAGCTCGAAGAGCAGCTCGAAGGTGTAGTTCTTGAGCTCGTCGCGCTCGGCCTGCGAGACCAGCTCGAGGCCCTTCTGGTACTTGTAGCCGATGTAGTAGCCGTGCACGGCCTCGTCGCGGATGATCAGGCGGATCATGTCGGCGGTGTTGGTGAGCTTGGCCCGCGAGGACCAGTGCATCGGCAGGTAGAAGCCGGAGTAGAACAGGAAGCTCTCCAGCAGCGTGGAGGCGACCTTGCGCTTGAGCGGGTCCTCGCCGTTGTAGTACGACAGGACGATCTCGGCCTTGCGCTGCAGGTTGCGGTTCTCCTCCGACCAGCGGAACGCCTCGTCGATCTCCTTGGTGGAGCACAGCGTGGAGAAGATGGAGCTGTAGCTCTTGGCGTGCACCGACTCCATGAACGCGATGTTGGTGTACACCGCCTCCTCGTGCGGGGTCAGCGCGTCCGGGATCAGCGAGACAGCGCCGACGGTGCCCTGGATGGTGTCCAGCAGCGTCAGGCCGGTGAAGACCCGCATGGTGAGCTGCTTCTCGTCGGTGGTCAGGGTGTTCCAGGAGGGGATGTCGTTGGACACCGGGACCTTCTCCGGCAGCCAGAAGTTGCCGGTCAGGCGATCCCAGACCTCGGCGTCCTTCTCATCGGGCACCCGATTCCAATTGATGGCGCTTACCCGATCGATGAGCTTCATTCCGCCTCCACACCTTTCCGCCAGACCCTTGACCCGCACCGCCGCCGTGCACGAGCCCTTCACCCTGAACACTACTCGTAGTGGGTGACAACGCCAGTAAGCACAACAGCTTGTGTTGCGGCGCGTCGAACCCGGCCTCCAAGACCGAACACCCGCACCACACACGCGGCCCCTATTGTGCGCCACGACCGCCGCCACACCACCATCGCCTCACCAGTGATTCGCCCCATGCGCGCGGGAACCCGTCACCGGGTGAATCCGGCCACTCCCGCACTTTGCATTCACCCCCGGCACCCGGCAAACTGCGGCTCGTGCGTCGACTCATTCTGCTCATCACGGCGGCGATGACCTTGGTCGCGTGCCAGCGCGAGGAAGCCGCCGACTCGATGCCGACCGGCGGATTCTGGTCCACCGCGGCGGTTTCCGATCAGGAGAAGCTGTCCGTACTGCGGAAGGTGCGGGCGATCGATGTGTGTGCGTTGCTGCCGCGGGCGGCGCTCGGTGAGCTGGGGCAGGTGCGGACGGTGGACAATGTCGGGCCGGATCAGTGCCGGGTGAATATCGCCGTGGACGGGCATCTGACCGGAATCGACGCGACCTGGAGTGCCGGGGTGATGTTCTCCGGCGAGCCGACGATGGACGCGCCGGTGACCGAGCAGGCCATGGGTGATGTGCGGGTGCTGTTCGACGACGAACCGGCACAGTCCGACGATCCGCAGGTGCGTGGGAGTTGTCAGGCGTGGGCGCGGTTCGTGTCCGGCGCCGATCTGTCGATGAGCGTGCGGGCGCCGCGGGACGCGTGTGCCACGACCGAGGCGCTGCTGCGGATCGCGCTGGTGCAGTGGCGTACGGAACCGGCTCAGGGCAGCTCGCCCGACTCGGATCGGACGGCGGTCACCGGGGCCGACCCGTGCGCTGTCGCTCCATTCCTCGGGGTCCGGGTGCAGGTGGCCGATCAGCGGGTCACCACCTGCAAGCTGACCCTGGACGGCCACGACGCGATCATCACCTACGACTACAACGAGGAACGCACGATCCTCGACGATCTGCCGGTGTTCACGGTCGGCGCCAGGCAGGTGTACCGGTTCGAGACAACGGGAGCGCAGCCAGGCCTCGCGTCGCTGTCCGCCGTCGTCGGCCCGCCGCTCGCCGCAGGCGCGACCGACGCCCTGCTCGGCCCCCGGGTGCCGACGGTCTCGGTCACGGCCGATTCCGCCGTCGCCGAGAAGATCATGCGCGAAACGCTACCCCTGCTGAATTGACGCACGCAGCGGTCACAACGTTCTGAGAACGACCCGTCCGGGATGTTTGCGGCCGGATTGCCCGCGCGGGCAGACTCGGTGGATCGGGTGCGGGTCCGGCCCGGGTCCGCCGAGGACAGGGGTGCCGATGTATCGCAGGATGGTGCTCGCCGCTGCCGCGTTGCTTGTCTGCGCCGGCTGCGGTGACGATGCGGACAAGCCTCCCGATTACGGAACGCTGCCACCGCCGCCAGCCCCGTTGATCCCGGCCCAGCCACCGGAGTTCTGGTCGAAGGTTCCACAGAACCAGCAGCAACGCGACGAGGTGGCCCAGGCGACGCGCCAGGTCGATGTGTGCGCGGTGCTGCCGCGCGAGGCGATGGGGCACCTCGGTGACATCAAGAGCGTCACCGTCGGCCTTGATTCGTGCCGGGCGCTTCTCGGCAGCGCCACACCGGGCGAGAGCACGACGCTGACCTGGCACGCCACCCTGCTGACCGGGCTCACCCCGGGCGGCAGGGGCGTGACGAAACAGCTCGGCGACGTGACCGTGCGCCTGGTCCCCGACCGCGATGCCGGCGAGCCACGCGCCTGCGGCGCGACCGCCCACTTCCCGGCGGGCGCCACGTTCTATCTCGGCCTGTCCACGCCAGGCAGGAACCCGTGCACCGTCGCCGACGAACTGGTTCCCGGCATGATCGAGCGCTGGCGGCAGTCGCCACCCCAGGGCACCTCCCCCGACACCGTGCCGACCGTGCTGCTCGGCGCCGACCCGTGCGCGGTCCGCGGCAAGCTCGCCGGCGCCGTCCCCTCCGACGAACAGCGCCTCACCCAGTGCCTGTTCAGCTACCGCGGCGAGAAGATCACGGTCAGCTACGAGTACCGCGTCCCCGAATACCTGGCCGCCAACAGCACCGAGCAGCAGATCGACGGCCGCACCGTGCACCGGTCGGTCTCGGTCTACGACAGCAGGATTCCGATCTACACCGCCGCCGTCGGCCCCGAGCTACCGGCCGAGTCGACCGCGTTCGGCAGGCGCATCCCGATCGTCGAAGTGGTCGCGGCCACCGACGACGTCGCCAGGGACGTAATGGCCACGGCGCTCACCCTGTTCCCGCCGCGCTGAACTCAGATTCCCAGCACCAGCTTGGCGGTGGTGAAGTAGATGATCAGGCCGGTCGCATCGACGAGGGTGGTCACCATCGGCGCCGACACCACGGCCGGGTCGATGCGGAACTTCTTGGCCAGCAACGGCATCGTGCCGCCGATGGTGGCGGCCCAGCCGCAGATGATGACCAGCGTGATGGCGACGACAACGGCGATCTTCGGCCCGACGAACAGCGTGCCGATCAGCAGACCGGCCGCGGCCAGCATGCTGCCCAGCACCAGGCCCACCCGGCACTCGCGCCAGATCACCTTGAACAGGTCCGACACACGTACCTCGCCGACGGCCAGCGCACGCACACACGCGGTCGCGGCCTGCGCGCCCGCGTTGCCACCCGCGCCGATCAGCAGCGGGATGAACAGCGCCAGGCTCGCCGCCTGCTCGAGGGTCGTCGAGAACACGTCGGTGACGCTGACGGTCAGCGTGGCGGCGAACAGCAGCAGCATCAGCCACAGCGCCCGGTAACGCGCCAGCTGGAACACCTTGGCGGCCATGTAGTGGCCCTCCCACGGCGCCGAACCGGCCTGCTTGGCGACGTCCTCGCTGTCGGCGGCCTCGAGCACCTCCATCGCGTCGTCGATGGTGAGCAGCCCGACGACCCGGTCCTCGCTGTCGACGACGACCAGGTTGATGTCGTTGGTCGAGCTCATCAGGCGCGCGGCCTTCTCGGCGGAGTCGGTGGCGCGCACGAAAGCCGGTTCGGTGACGACGAGTTCGGACACCATCGCCTCCGGCGCGTGCAGCACCAGCTCGCGCAGTTCGACGATGCCGGTGAGCCTGCGACCACAGTCGACGACCGGCAGCGTGTACACGGTCTCGGCGTTGCCGCCCTTGGCCCGCACCCAGGCCAGTGCCTGGGCGACGGTCAAATTGTCCGGCAGCGCAACGACTTCCGGCGTCATGTACAGACCGACCGAGCCCTCCGGGTAACCCAGCAGCGCGGCGGTCATCCGGCGTTCGCGCGGGCTCAGCCCGGCCAGCACCTTCTTGGCCACCTTGGCGGGAGCCTCGTGCAGCATGCGGGCGCGGTCGTCGGGGTCCATCGCCTCGACCAGATCGCGGAAGCTCTTCTCGCGCAGGCCCTGCAGGATCTGCTGCTGATCCACCGGCTCGAGTTCCTCGAACACGGTGATCGCGCGGTCCTTGTCGAGCAGCCGGAACACCACGCCCGCCTGCACGGCGTCCATCCGGGCCAGTGCGTCGGCGATGACGTGCGGCGGGCGGCTGTCGAGCCAGTCCATCGCGCCGTCGACCCGGTGGGTCTCGACGAGGTGGCGCACCGATTCCGACAGGATCTCCAGCGCCTCGGTCACCGAGTGGTCCTCGGCGACGGCGGGCTGGTCGGTGCGCGGCGAATCCGCTTCCGGTACAACGGGATCGGCGGTTACGTGACGTGCTTCGATGACATCGATCTGCGACATGGGACAGTCCTCTGGCGCGACAGCGCGCATACCCGCGGCCGGGCCGCGTGGATGCTACGAGAGTGGATCGGGAGACGGTGCTGGACACCGCGGGCGTCCACCGCAACGACCGTCACGCACAGCCGAACCGAATCGGCCGGAAATCAGTGAGAGGACGAAGGGGCGACGCCGCGCGGCCTTCGACTGGGGGGTTCGCTGCGCATGGCAACACCACCTCCTCGCAGTCGCTGCAGGCCTTCGCCGATGCAGATCGCCTGGAGTACCCACCCGGGCACACCCTTCCACCAGCAGAATACATGCGGAGCCCGGACGTTTCATCTTGACACCGACGTACCACTGGTCACAGTGACCCCGATCACACCATCCGCGGCCGCCCCGTGGGCCGGCCGCGGCCGCCGGCCCAGTTCCCAGGACATCACCGCGTCTTACGGCGACCCGAACGCCTGACCGATCCGGTCGTAGCGGACCGCATAGGAATTTCCTATGACTCCTGCTGCGATTTCGTCTTTGCCTCGCGCCTTTTTCCTGACATACCGTGAAATGGCTCGACGAGGTGCGCACCGCGATTTATCCGAAAATTCGCACTGCGCGCACGTCGACCATTTCCATCGCGGCTGACGCCGACGGAATTCCGAAATGAAAGAGAGAACCTGACATGGGTGAATTCAGCGAAAAGAATGTCGTGATCACCGGCGGCGGCAGCGGTATCGGATTCGCGATAGCGAAACTGCTGGTGGAGGGCGGAGCACGGGTGGTGATCACCGGTCGTTCGCAGGCCACGCTCGATGCCGCGCGGGTACAGCTCGGCGGGAACGTGATCGCCGTCCGCGGCGATGTGGCGGCACTGTCCGACCTGGATGCTCTGGCCGACCGCGTGAAGGGCGAGTTCGGGACGCTCGAGGCGCTGTTCGTGAACGCGGGCATCGCACGCACCATGCCCTTCGAATCGACGACCGAGGAGTTCTACGACGACATGTTCGACATCAACGTCAAAGGCGCCTACTTCACCGTCCAGAAACTCGCCCCGCTGCTGAGCCGGGGCGCAGGCGTCGTTCTCACCACATCCACCGCGAACGTCGTCGGTATACCGACGACCGGCATCTATTCGGCAGGCAAAGCGGCGCTGCGTTCGATGGCCCGCAGCCTCGCCGGCGAGCTGATTCCGCGCGGAATCCGGGTCAACGCGGTCAGTCCCGGTCCCATCGACACAGGGATTCTGGCGAACGGGATGACCGAAGAAGCCGCCGAGCAGTTCAAGGCGCAGCAGGTCGCGGGCAATCCCATGCGGCGTCTCGGCACCTCCGACGAGATCGCCAGGGCGGCCGCGTTCCTCGCGTTCGATGCCACCTACACCACCGGCGCCGAGTTCGTCGCGGACGGAGGTGCCACCCAGCTCTGAGCAGGCTTCTCGGCCGTCAGGGCACCGGGGCGAAGGAAACCGGTTTGTCCCAGATCTCCTGCCGTAGGAGTTCGAGCAGGACCGTTTCCGCCGGGCCCGCGCCGGGCCGGACCGCGGCGACGACGGGCTGGGACACGACCGGGAACACCGGGCGTGTGAGGTGCTCGTGACCGTGGGGTACCGCGGAGGCCGGGACGAGCGTCACCCCAAGACCGTGGGCGGCCCAGCGCACGGCCGTCGCCGTCTGGGAGACGCGGGCGACCGTGGTCGGGGTCAACCCGTTGTCCCGCAGCACATCCCGCAGCACGCTGTCGAGCGCGCTGTCGTGGTCGAACCGCACCCACGGCTCCCGCGCCAGTTCGCGCAGTTCGACCCGGTCCGCGGCGAGCTGCCGGTGCCCGGCGCCCAGCACAACGACGAACTCCTCGTCGCCGAGGTGGTGGCCGTCGTAGGGGCCTTCTTCCCCACATGGACCGGCCATCAGGGCGAGGTCAAGTGCGCCCCGGCGCGCCAGCCGCTCCAGCTCGGCGGGGTTCGGCTCCTCGAAGATGGTGACCTCCAGCTGCGGGAAGCGGTTGCGGAGCGCGCTCAGCGCGCCCGGCAGCTGCCGTGTGCCCAAGCCCATCTGCGCCGCCACCACCAGCTCGCCCACCAGATCATCGGCACCGGCCCTGGCCGTCGCCCTGGCCCGGCGCGCCGCGCTCACCGCGGCCGCCGCGTCCCGGAGGAACGCACGGCCGACCACGGTGGGCACCAGCCCGGCCGGTGTGGGGGCGAACAGTTGCACGCCGAGTTCCCGTTCCAGGCCGCGGATCTGCTGGGACACCGAAGGTTGAGCGACGTGCAGGCGCTCCGCCGCCGCTGTCACCGAGCCGGCCTCGGCAACGGCAAGGGCGTACTCGAACTGACGAAGGCTCACAGGTGCCGCAACACGGGAGGCGGCGCGTTTACTCCATCAGGTGGGCTTGTCGCTACGGCGACCCGAGCGCCTGACCGGCCGTGTCCAGATCGGCGCCGATCACGCGCTCGACGGCGGGCCAGTCGGGCGTGTGGCACAGCCAGTCCGGGGCCGGTGCGGTCTGTGTGCCGAACAGGTAGAGCCGGGGCACCAGGCCGCGCAGTGCCCGGTGCACGTCGAGGCGGTCGTCGATCATGTGGGTGATGCCCAGTTCCGCGCAGTGCGGGACCTTCTCGGCGCGGGAGCGGCAGAAGCGCAGGTGGTCACGGGGGATGCCGGTGCGGGCGGCGAAGTCGTGGTGGTCGAGCCACTGCCGGGTGCGCTCCTCGATCCGCGGGCCGCACTTGGAGATCACCCAGGCGTTGCCGCCGAAACGGGTCACCAGCCGGGCCAGGACGTCGAAGGCGTCGGGAGTGGGCGGTGTGTTCATCGCCTCGGCGAAGCCGCCGGACAGGAATACCGTGTCCGCGGCGCCCGGCGCGAGCGCGGCCCCCTGGATGACCCGGCCGAAGTCCACGCCGAGGCGTGGTTGTCGCATATCGTTCATACCCGTGCCAGCATGGCCGTTCGCGGGTGCGACGCCAAGCGAATAACCGCCGGTCCAGAATTCTGCGCGGCGCGCGTTCAATGGTTGCCTCGGTGCGCGGCACTGGGAAAAGTGGGCAGGACACGTCAACACACCGAGGAGAAACCCGTGCGCTTCGGCATCTTCGTCCCCCAGGGCTGGCGGCTCGATCTGGTCGGCATCGAACCGGCGGACCAGTGGGCGGTGATGCGCGACCTCGCCCAGCGGTTCGACGCTGGCGCCGACTGGGAATCGATCTGGGTCTACGACCACTTCCACACCACACCCGTGCCCACCGACGAAGCCACCCACGAGGCGTGGTCGTTGATGTCGGCGTTCGCGGCGACCACCTCCCGCGTGCGGCTCGGGCAGATGTGTACCGCCATGAGCTACCGCAACCCCGCCTACCTGGCCAAGGTGGCCGCCACCGTCGACCTGATCTCCGGTGGCCGGGTGGAGATGGGCATCGGCGGCGGTTGGTACGAACACGAGTGGCGCGCTTACGGTTACGGCTTCCCGCCCGCCGGTGAGCGACTCGGCCGCCTCGACGAGGGCGTGCAGATCTTCCGCCAGGCCTGGCAGACGGGCAGGGCCACCCTCGACGGCAGGTACTACCAGGTCGACGACGCCATCGTGCACCCGAAGCCGTTGCAGGAGAACGGTATCCCGATCTGGATCGCCGGCGGTGGCGAGAAGAAGACGCTGCGGATCGCCGCGCAGTATGCGAACTACACCAACTTCAGCGGCGAGCCGGCGGAGTTCACCCGCAAGTCGGAGATCCTGCGTCAGCACTGCGCCGAGGTCGGCACCGATTTCACCGCCATCACCCGCAGCTCCAACTTCAACACCGTCGTCGGCAGCACCGAAGCCGAAGTCCAGGAACGCCTCTCGGCCATCATCGACCGCTTCACCCCCTTCCTCGGCGCCGACGAGGCCAAAGCCCGTGTCCACGAACAGTTCGACACCAGCGCCGCCGTCGGCACCCCCGACCAGATCATCGAACGCCTCACCACCGTCAAGAATCTCGGCCTCGACTACGCCATCTTCAACTTCCCCGAAGCCGCCTACGACACCTCCGGCATCGAACTCTTCGAACGCGAGGTCATCCCGGCCCTGCGCTGAGCGGAGCCCGCACAGCCGAATTCGCCTCGCATAGCGGGCCTTTCGACGCGCGGCGCTCGCGTACGCGCATCGAACAGCTCAGCGAGTCGATCACCGGCAGCGACCAGCCCGAGGGTGACACGGCAGACGCCGAGGGCCACTGGCTCGAGGCCGCCGCGCGGGAACTCACCGGCCGAGAGATCTGGCGAATGGCCGAGAGCAGTGGGGCCGAAGTCGCGAGCAGCGACGCCGAGGCCAGGGCCGGCAGCGGAGGCGCCGAGGTCGAGAGTCGCGGTGCGGAGCCCGAGGCCGACCCGCCGTCGGCCGAGCCGACCCGCTAGGCGCGGCGCGCACTGACCGGGATGTGGCCTTGACCACATCGAGGGCCGGCGGCTATGTTCACTCGCCAACAGATCTGGACATGCGTTCAAATGGACGCATGTCCACCTGAGGATCGAGGGAAGTACATGGCAGGCACGGGGTTTCGGTGGCTGGGCCGGTCGGGGCGGGGGTTGCGGCTGACCGCGGTGGCCGCGCTGGTGCTGGGGGTGGTCGCGGCAGGGAGTGGGCGGGCCGGAGCCGAGCCGGGGGCGGAGTTGACGCCATTGCGGGCCGACGGGGCGACGCTGGTCGACGGGTTCGGGCGCGCCGTCTTGCTGCACGGGGTGAACAATGTCGACAAGGACGCGCCCTATCTGATGCCCGGCGACGGGTTCACCCTGACCGACGCGTCGGCGGCGACCCTGGCACGGCACGGGTTCAACACGGTGCGGCTGGGGGTGTCGTTCGACGGGCTGATGCCGACCGAAGGCGTGGTCGACACCGCGTACCTGGACCGGGTCGAAGCCGTCGTGGATACCCTTGCGGCACACGGGATCTACACCCTGCTCGACAACCACCAGGACGGACTGTCGGAGATCTGGGGCGGCAACGGCTTCCCCGAATGGGCGATCCGGGCCCGACCCGCCGACGGTGAACCGAATCCGGGTTTCCCGCTCTACTACCTCATGCCCAGCATGAACGCGGGCTGGGACGAGGTATGGAACAACACCCACGGCGTGCTGGATCACCTCGGGAACGCGCTGGGCGCGCTGGCCGAGCGGATGAACGGCCGGGCGAGCGTGCTCGGCATCGAGCTGCTCAACGAACCATGGCCCGGCACACCGTTTCTCACCTGCTTCCCCAATGGCTGCCCAGAGTTCGACGCGAAATACCAACGGGCACTGCAGAAGCTGACGGACGCGGTGCGGGCGCGCCATGCCACGGTGCCGGTGTTCTGGGAGCCGAATGTCACCTGGAACGAGACGATGCCCAGCCATCTCGGCAAGAATCCGCCGATCACCAGCCCGAACATCGTGTTCGCTCCGCACGACTACTGCATCCCCAGCCAACTCGCCATCTACCTGGGCCTGCCCGAGGAGCTGCGCGCGGTGTGCGCGGTGCAGCAGGACAAGACCTGGGCCAATGTCGATGCGTTCACCGACCGCACCGACATCCCCACGCTTGTCACCGAATTCGGCGACGGCGATCCGACGGTGCTGCGCAACACCACCACCCGCGCCGACGAACGGTTCATCGGTTGGCACTACTGGCATTACAGCGCGGGCGAGGGCGACCCGTTCCGGAGTGACCTCGGTCGCGAGCTGGTCCGCACCTATCCGCGGGCCACGGCGGGGAACCCCGAGGCGATGGTCTTCGATTCCGTCACCGGCGATTTCGCCTATCGATACCGGCCACGCGCGGCGTCGGCACCAACCGAGATCTATGTTTCCGACGTGACGCTCCCCGACGGCTACGAGGTACGGATCACCGGCGGACGGGTCACCTCCGCGACGGGCGCGCGGATCGTCACCGTCGAGGCCGACGGCACCGACCCGGTCACCGTCCGCATCCACCGCCCCGGGTCGGCGGGCGCGGACCTGCCCACCGGTGGTGGTGGCGGCGGATCGTCCTCCGGATTCCCCTGGTTGTCCAGCGGTTCCGCGGGCTGACCCGACGCCCGTGCAAGCCCGGTGGCGGCACCAGGATCCGCCACCGTGACCAGGTCGGCAAGGTCGGCACCGGGTGCTTGTTAAGCGGTGTCGACCACGCTGAGCCACATGACCAATGCAGCACCGCCCCGGCGCTCGGCGAGGAACGGCGGATACGAACGCGACGCCGACGGGCGACTGACATATGTCACACCCGAGACGCGGGAACCAACGCGCCCGAAGGACGAATTCCCGCTCACCGGACGCACTGCCGGCGGCGACGAGACCGGGGTCATCCCCGCCTTCCTCATCGACATGACACTGCACGCCGCGATCGGCGCCACCACCTGGTACCTCGCCCCCGGCGCGACCGCCGTCCTGTACGGCATCGCCGCCTGGCTGGGCGCGTCCTTCCTGCACCGCACAGTCGTCCAACGACTCACCCGCACAACCATCGGCAAGTGCTCCTTCGGCCTCCAGCTCCGCCACGCCGACGGCACCCACCCCACGTTCTGGCAGCTGACCGTCCAATGGTTCCGCGGCGGCTGGTGCTGCTTCGACCTCTTCGGCAGTGTCGGCTGACGATCAGGTTCAGCTATCGGCCTCAGGTTTGGGATCGTTCTGCTTCGCCAGGTCCTCGACGCAGTGCGCACAAGACTGTTTGAATACGCCCTTGTTCGTGTGATGACGCGTGTGCGCGTTGCGTTTACTCGACGGCTTCGGTCTACCCTTCTGAGCGGCAGACATCTTCGCCCGGGTCTCGGGGCTGGCTGTGCGCCCGTAGTTCGGGTTTCCCGCGCCCGTTCTCATCTCCGAAAGACGCCGACGCGATTCCTCCGACATCACACGGCCGAATCCGGGGTGTTCTGGGCCGAACTTCCCAAAGTTGGGATTGGCTTCCCCCTGGTATGTACCTTTGCGTTCGGCCGACCATTTTGCTCGCTGTGAAGCCGAGTGCGTGCGCCCGTGAAACAGATTCTCTTCGCCGAACCGGCTCACACCGGGACGGCCAGTCGACCGGATTCGCGCAGCCTCCCGCATTTCCGCTGTCCAGATCACACCAATAGGCCCGAGTCCACCATCGGCCAGATTGAGCAGCGGCTGGCCTTCTCTCCGCAGATACGCAATCCAATCAATCTCCGCACGTCCCAAGTTATTTAGTCCGTAGACCCAATCGAGGACGTCGGCAATCACATCATCACGATTCTGCTTGCGCAGCCAGTCGTAGAACGGAGTCTTTCGACCTGCGCCGGCTTCCTTGAAGTGCTGGCGAAGCCGTATACGCTCCGACTTTGTTGTCAGCCCGATATAGCGATAGTCATACTCGGTGCGGAGACGAACTCCGTAGATCACACCATCAGTCGGCGTGCCCATCAGACCTCCGCACCGAGTTCGCTACTGCTCAAGAATCACAACATACAGCTGACGCAATTCTCAATTTCAGTCCCCTGCAACGCCATTTGACGCAGCCGGATGTAGTAGAGCGTCTTGATGCCCTTGCGCCAGGCGTAGATCTGGGCCTTGTTGATATCGCGGGTGGTGGCGGTGTCCTTGAAGAACAGGGTCAGGGACAGGCCCTGGTCTACGTGCTGGGTGGCGGCGGCGTAGGTGTCGATGATCTTCTCGTAGCCGATTTCGTAGGCGTCGTCGTAGTACTCGAGGTTGTCGTTGTCGAGGTACGGGGCCGGGTAGTAGACGCGGCCGATCTTGCCTTCCTTGCGGATCTCGATCTTCGACGCCACCGGGTGGATCGAGCTGGTGGAGTGGTTGATGTAGGAGATCGAACCGGTCGGCGGGACGGCCTGCAGGTTCTGGTTGTAGATGCCGAACTCCTGCACCGAGGCCTTCAGCTCACGCCAGTCTTCCTGGGTGGGGATGTGTACGCCCGCGTCGGCGAAGAGCTGGGCGACCTTGTCGGTCTTGGGCTCCCACGCCTGATCGGTGTACTTGTCGAAGTACTCGCCGCTGGCGTACTTGGAGTCGGCGAATCCACCGAAGGCGGTGCCGCGCTCCTTGGCGATCAGGTTCGAGGCCCGGATCGCGTGGTAGACAACGGTGTAGAAGTAGATGTTGGTGAAGTCGACACCTTCTTCGGAGCCGTAGTGGACCCGCTCCCGCGCCAGGTAGCCGTGCAGGTTCATCTGACCGAGGCCGATGGCGTGGGACTCGTTGTTGCCCTGCTCGATCGAGGGCACCGAGTAGATGTGGGTCTGGTCCGAGACGGCGGTCAGCGCGCGGATCGAGGTCTCGATGGTCTGGCCGAAGTCGGGCGAGTCCATCGCCTTGGCGATATTGAGCGAGCCGAGGTTGCAGGAGATGTCCTTGCCGACCTTCGAGTAGGACAGGTCGTCGTTGAACTCCGAGGGGGTCGAGACCTGCAGGATCTCCGAGCACAGGTTCGAGTGGGTGATCTTGCCCTTGACCGGGTTGGCCCGGTTCACCGTGTCCTCGAACATGATGTACGGGTAGCCCGATTCGAACTGCAGCTCGGCGATGGTCTGGAAGAACTCGCGCGCCTTGATCTTCGACTTGCGGATGCGCTTGTCGTCGACCATCTCGTAGTACTTCTCGGTGACGTCGACATCAGCGAACGGCTTGCCGTAGATGCGCTCGACGTCGTACGGCGAGAACAGGTACATGTCCTCGTTCTTCTTCGCCAGCTCGAAGGTGATATCGGGGATCACCACGCCCAGCGAGAGCGTCTTGATGCGGATCTTCTCGTCCGCGTTCTCGCGCTTGGTGTCGAGGAAGCGGTAGATGTCGGGGTGGTGCGCGTGCAGGTACACCGCGCCGGCGCCCTGACGCGCGCCCAGCTGGTTGGCGTAGGAGAACGAGTCCTCCAGCAGCTTCATGATCGGGATGACACCGGAGCTCTGGTTCTCGATCTTCTTGATCGGCGCGCCGTGCTCACGAATGTTGCTCAGCAGCAGGGCGACACCGCCGCCGCGCTTGGACAACTGCAGCGCGGAGTTGATGGAGCGCCCGATGGACTCCATGTTGTCCTCGATGCGCAGCAGGAAGCAGGACACGGGCTCGCCGCGCTGCTTCTTGCCGGAGTTGAGGAAGGTTGGGGTGGCGGGCTGGAAACGACCGTCGATGATCTCGTCGACCAGCTTGCTCGCCAGCACCTCGTCGCCCGCGGCCAGCGTCAGCGCGACCATGACGACGCGGTCCTCGAAACGCTCCAGGTAGCGCTTGCCGTCGAAGGTCTTGAGCGTGTACGAGGTGTAGTACTTGAACGCGCCGAGGAAGGTGGGGAACCGGAACTTCTTGGCGTAGGCCTGCTGGAACAGGGCCTTGATGTACGCGCGGCTGTACTGGTCGAGAACCTCGGTCTCGTAGTAGTTCTCCTTGACCAGGTAGTCCAGCTTCTCGTCCAGGTTGTGGAAGAAGACCGTGTTCTGGTTGACGTGCTGCAAGAAGTACTGGTGCGCGGCCTCGCGGTCCTTGTCGAACTGGATCTCACCGTCGGGGCCGTACAGGTTCAGCATCGCGTTGAGAGCGTGGTAGTCGAGTACCTCGCCCGCGTCGGCGCGCACCGCGGCCTGCTCTAGGCGGGCAGTCTTGCCGGTCGGTGCTGTGGTTGCTGTTGCCAAAACAATCCCAATCCCTCTCGGACGCGCACGACGTCCTCAGCGGTTCCCATGAGTTCGAAGCGATACAGGTACGGCACCCCGCACTTGCGCGAGATGATGTCGCCAGCGGCGCAATAGGTATCGCCGAAGTTCGTGTTGCCGGCCGCGATCACCCCGCGCAGCAGGGCGCGGTTGTGCGGGTCGTTGAGGAACTTGGCGACCTGCCGCGGTACGAGGTCCTTGTCGGACCGTTGCCCACCCATGACGTGCCGACCACCCCCGTAAGTAGGAGTGATCAGCACGTAGGGTTCGTCGACGCGCAGCGAATCAGCGGTGTGCAGTGGTAGCCGAGTAGCCGGGAGGCCCAGCTTCTCGACGAAACGATGAGTGTTCTCCGAAGCGCTGGAGAAGTAGACCAGCCCGCCCGGAGTGATCCGCTCGGGCATGGGCGCCTCCTTCCGGCGAAGTCCTAGGCGGCCGCGACCGCGAGCGACTTGATGCGGTCGGGACGGAAGCCCGACCAGTGATCCTCGCCCGCGACGACGACGGGCGCCTGCAGGTAGCCGAGCGCCATGACGTAGTCGCGCGCCTCGGCGTTCTCGGAGATGTCGATGACGTCGTAGTCCACCCCGGCCTTGTCGAGCGCCTTGTAGGTGGCATTGCACTGGACGCAAGCGGGCTTGGTGTACACGGTGATGGTCATCTAGAGTCCCTCTCTCCTATGCCTGATCCACAGCCTGTGATCCGTATGCAGTGCACGAACGGTGATGCTGCGCAAACTCCTGGATCTGGCGAAGAAAGCCCTGCTCGTAACCCCTTCCCTTGGGCCCGATCAGTGGTGGCTTCACACCGTCTTCCAGTACTGCAGACACTACACCTAGTGGCCGACAGATTGGAACAACACAAGGTGTTGCGAGTCGCACAGATGTAATTCCGACGCGGTAAGTCCCAGGACGCGCGATCGACACGCTGGGAAAACAGTGGCCCAGATCACGATTTTGCATCCCGGCGAGTCTTCAGCAAACCTTCGCAGACAGCGAAGGGGCGTCACATCCGCGATGGATGCGACGCCCCGTTCGAGCCGACCGACAGCTTACGCCGTGACAAGCTCACCGTCAGCAGCGGCAACCAGTTCGTGGACGGTGGCGCCGAGCTGAGTCAGCGCCTCGGCGTCCTGGGCCGGGTGGGTCTGGCCGAAGCGCTCGCCGATGGTGCCGAAGCGCGCTGTAGCCGTCTCCACGACGACGCCGCCCGCGACACCGACAGCCTTGACCGCGTCACCGTGGGCCCACTCGGCCGCCCGCGGGCTGATCGAGGCGCTCACGACGGCGACCGGCTTGCCCTTGATCGCGCCGGCGCCGTACGGGCGCGAGGCCCAGTCGATGGCGTTCTTCAGCACGGCGGGCAGGGTGCCGTTGTATTCGGGGGTGACCAGCAGGACGGCGTCGACCGCGGCGACGGCGTCGCGCAGCGCCTGGGCCTGCGCGGGGACCGAGCCGGGGACATCCAGGTCCTCGTTGTAGAACGGGATCTCGCCGAGACCCTCGTAGATCGCGATCTCGACGCCGTCGGGCGCGGTCTGCACGGCAGCCTCGGCGAGCTGGCGGTTGATCGAGCCCGCGCGCAGGCTTCCGACGAGAGTGAGGATGCGGGTCCCGGCCATGACGACTCCTGGTGTACTCAGTGGGATGATCGAAGTTTCATCCGACAATAACCGGACCCCAGTCCGATTACTTCCCGCGGAGGACGTGTGAGCGGCGTGAGCTACAGCACACCCAGGTCGGACGGGCCGCCGTTGCTGCCGATCGGTCAGCCGCTGCCCGGCAATGCCGAGCCGATCGAGCGCGCCGACGCCGCCCGCAACCGCGCGCTACTGCTCGACGCGGCCCAGCAGCTGGTGCGCGAGCACGGGGTCGCCGGGCTGACGATGGATGCCGTCGCCAAGCGCGCCGGCGTCGGCAAGGGCACCGTCTTCCGCCGGTTCGGCAATCGCACCGGGCTGATGCTGGCCCTGCTCGACCACTCCGAACAGAAGTTCCAGGCGGCGTTCATGTTCGGGCCCGCCCCGCTCGGTCCCGATGCGGGTCCGGTCGAGCGGCTGATCGCGTTCGGGCGGACCCGGCTGCTCGATATAGAGGTCGAGGGCGATCTGCACCGGGCCGCCGAGGAGAAGGGGCGTTTCGGCGGTAGGCCGTACGGCCTGCACAAGGCGCATGTCGTGCTGCTGTTGCGCGCGGCCGGGGTGAGCGGGGAACTCCCGCTGATCGCCGACACGCTGCTGTCCACGCTGTCGGCGGCGCTGGTCATTCACCAGATCGCCATCCTGGGCTACACCCGTGCTCAGATCGGCGACAACTGGGAATGGCTCGTTCGCCGGGTCGTTTCGGCTGCCACACAAGTAGAGTGAGGCCGCATGGGGACACTGCGTGAACAGATCATCGCCGAGTTGGGCGTGCTGCCGGAGATCGAGCCGAAGCAGGAGGTCCGCCGTCGTGTCGACTTCCTCAAGGACTACCTGAACTCCACCCCCGCCGCGGGCTTCGCCCTCGGCATCAGCGGCGGCCAGGACAGTGCGCTCGCGGGCAGGCTGTGCCAGCTCGCCGTCGAGGAGCTGCGCGCCGAGGGCATCGCGGCGAAGTTCCTCGCGGTGCGCCTGCCCTACGGCGTCCAAGCCGACGAACACGATGCCCAGACCGCCCTGAACTTCATCGACCCCGATCGGTCGGTCGTGGTGAACATCCGGCCCGGCGCCGACTCGGTGGCCGCCGAGGTCGCGGGCGCGCTCGATCACGAGCGGCTACGCGATTTCGTGCGCGGCAATATCAAGGCCCGCGAGCGGATGGTCGCCCAGTACGCGCTGGCCGGGCAGGAGAACCTGCTGGTGGTCGGCACCGATCACGCCGCGGAGGCGGTCACCGGGTTCTTCACCAAGTTCGGTGACGGCGGCGTCGACCTGACCCCGCTCACCGGTCTCACCAAGCGCCAGGGCGCTGCCCTGTTGCAGGAACTGGGCGCACCGTCGAGCATCTGGTCCAAGGTCCCCACCGCCGACCTCGAGGACGACCGCCCCGCCCTGCCCGACGAGGAAGCCCTCGGCCTGCGCTACGCCGAAATCGACGACTACCTCGAAGGCAAGGATGTCACGCCCGAGGTCGCCGCCCGCGTCGAGTCGATCTTCACCAACACCCGCCACAAGCGCACCGTCCCGGTGACCCCCCTCGACACCTGGTGGCGCTAGGACGGCATCGCCTCGGCGAACCCGATCACGAAACCCACCACGGCCGCGGCGAGCGTCACCCCGGTCAGGCCGAGCCCGACCAGGTTCCCGCGACGACTCCGCGCCTGCCGGGTCTCGGCGTCGAGGCCCGCTTCCTTCGCCGAGGGCAGGAAGAACAGCACGATCGCGCCGAGGCAGCCCGCCGCCAGTATCCAGGCGAACGGATTGAAGCCGCGCTGGTAGGCCAGCACGCCCATGAGCACCATGATCAAGATCGTCAGTAGAGACACCGCACACGCTTTCTGAATTCCACCGCCCGATCGGGCGGGACGTCGAGCGTATCGGTGTCGCGGACACGGATCCAATTCCGCAGTGAGACAGCACATTTCCGCGCGCTGGCTCGTGAACGGCTCGGTGGAGCCGGCACGATTCGCCTCAGCAGATGACGGCGCCGTCGCCGGAGGCGGTGGCGCGCAAGAGGTCTCGCACCAGGTCGAAGTCGATCTCGGCCGGGTTGCGGAAGCGGAGGCAGCCTTTACCCATGTCGTGGGCTGACAGGCGGTCGTCGAAGGCGGCGCGGACGTCGGAGCGCAGCAGGTAGAAGGAGATGTACTGCTTCTGGCTGGCGAAGGCGATCTCGCCGACGCCGTCGCGTTCATAGACGGGCATGCCGTGGGCCATGACCTCGGTGAAGCCGGGGAGCTCGGCCAGGCAGAGCGCGCGCAGACGGGTCAGGGCCGCGCGGCGGTCGGCGGGGAGATCGGCCAGGTAGGTGGCGACGTCGGGGGCTTTGCTCTGGACCACGTGGCTAGCCGCCCGCGAAGGGGGGCAGGACGTCGACGCGGTCGCGGAGCATGGCCGACGGGTCGCGGGTGAGTTCGTCGCCGATCAGGAACGCGCAGACGCCGACGAGGGAGTCGACCTCGGAGCCGTAGGTGGCGGCGAGGGTGGCGCGCAGATCGGCGACGGTCGCGCCGGGCGGGAGTTCGAGTGATTCGGTGTTCTTGCCGACCGCGTCGGCGATCGCGGCGAAGTAGCGGACCTCAACCACCGATGGCTCCCATCGTGCGTTCCGGGGGGACGAAGCCGGCGGCGTCGATGCCGTGACCAGCCCATTTCTGCCACATCGCGCCGCGCCACAGCTCGGCGACCTCGTCGTCGTCGGCGCCGGCGCGTAACGCGGTCCGCACGTCGAACTCCTGGTCGCTGAACAGGCACGAACGCAGCATGCCGTCGGCGGTGAGCCGGGTGCGGTCGCAGCTGTCGCAGAACTTGCGGGTGACGGTGGCGATGATGCCGACCGTCGCCGGTCCGCCGTCGACCAGCCATTTCTCGGCCGGGGCCGAGGGATCGGCGCGACCGGCCTCGGTGAGGGCGAACCGCTCGCCGAGCACCTCCAGCAGGTCGGCCGCGGTCACCATGTTGGTGCGCGCCCATTCATGGTCGGCGTCGAGCGGCATCTCCTCGATGAACCGCAGCTCGCACTGTTCGGCCAGGCACCACGCGAGCAGGTCCGGCGCACCGGCCAGGTTCTGGCGCATCAGGACCGCGTTCACCTTCACCGGAGCCAGGCCGGCATCGCGGGCGACACGGATGCCGTTGAGCACCGATTCGAGCCGGTCGCGGCGGGTCAGCCGGGTGAAATCGACCCGGTCGACGGTGTCGAGGGAGACATTGACCCGGCTCAGGCCCGCCTTCACGAGGCCGCGCGCGCGGTGTTCGAGGCCGACGCCGTTGGTCGTCATCGCCAGCGGCGTGCCCGGCACGGCCGCGTGACAGCCCGCGATGATCTCCTCGAGCTCGCGGCGCATCAGCGGCTCGCCGCCGGTGAAGCGGACCTCGCGCACGCCGAGTTCGCGCACCGCGAGCGAGACCAGCCGCACGATCTCGTCGGCGCTGAGCAGCTCCTCGCGCGGGATCGGCGGCAGCCCTTCCTCGGGCATGCAATAGGTGCAGCGCAGCGAGCACTTCTCGGTGATGGAGACCCGCAGATCGCGCGCGACCCGGCCGAAGCGGTCGACGAGGAGCGGCGTATCGGGCCGGCCGTCGAGGGAAGGCCGCTCCGATCGCACAGCGGGTATCCCCATTTCGACCAGCGTCATTCCTACAGTATGACTCGTCGAGCCCGGCGCGAACCGTGCGGAGCGCCGATCTGTCACGAAGTCGACAGCTCACCACCCCCGGTCGGACGCTGTGAGCGACGCGGGACGAACTCGCCGGTCGGACGGCGATTAGGCTGGCAGCATGACTCCCCGGCCCGCCACCGCGTCGGCGCGCAGCGTCGACGAGTACCGCGACACCGTCGCCGCGCTGCTGGCCCACCTCGCCGACCGCGCCGATGAACAGGTGCCGGTGCCCGATGCGCTCGGCCGCGTGCTCTCGGCCGATGTGGCCTCACCCATCGACCTCCCGGTGTTCCGGAACTCGGCGATGGACGGATACGCGGTGCGCGCCGCCGATGTCGCCGTCACCCCGGTGACCTTGCCGGTCGCCGGTGTCGTCGCGGCGGGCAAGCCGGGAACGGCGGCATTGCCCGCCGGTTCGGTGCTCAAGGTGATGACGGGTGCGCCGATCCCGCCCGGCGCCGACTGTGTCGTCCCGGTCGAGGACGTGCAGGCGGGCGAGGGCCGGATCGTGGTCGAGCGTGGTCGTGGGCGCGGCGAGTTCGTGCGAGAGGCAGGCACCGATGTGCGCGCCGGTGAGCTGGTCGCCAAGGCGGGCACCGTGCTCGCGCCCCGGCACATCGCCGCGCTGGCGGCCGTCGGCCTGCCGGGTGTGCCGGTGCTGAGCCGATTACGGGCTGTCTGTATCACCACCGGCGACGAACTCCAGCCCGCCGGGGCCGCACTGGCGCCGGGCCAGATCTACAACTCGAACGGGATCGCGCTGGCCGCCGCCTTGCGGGCCGATGGTGTCGAAGTCGTCGAGGTCGCGCACAGCACCGACGATCCGGCGGAGTTCACCGCCGTGCTGCGCGCCGCGGTCGCCGCCGCCGATCTCGTCTTCACCTCCGGCGGGGTGTCCAAGGGCGATTTCGAGGTCGTCAAGGATGTGCTGGAACCGCTCGGCGGCACCTTCGGTTCGGTCGCGGTGCAGCCCGGTGGACCGCAGGGATACACGGTCGTCGACGGTGTGCCCGTGCTGAGTTTCCCCGGGAATCCGGTGAGCACGACGGTGTCCTACTCGGTGTTCGCCCGCGATGTGGTGCGCGCACTGGGTGGTCTGCCCGCACCCGACACCGCCGAGGTGACCTTGCTGACCCCGGTCCGCTCCCCCGCGGGACGCCGTCAGTATCTGCGTGGCCTGGTGACCGGCGACGGCGTCGAGGTCGTCTCGGGCCCCGGCTCCCATCTCATCGCCGGCATGGCCTGGGCCGATGTGCTGGTGGATGTGCCCGCCGAGGTCACCTCGCTGGCCGCGGGTGCCACTGTGCGAATCTTGAAACTATGAGCGAGTTGTCCCACGTCGACCGCGAGGGTCGAGCACGCATGGTCGATGTCAGCGCCAAGGCCGACACCGCCCGGATCGCCGTTGCCGCAGGCGAATTGCAGACCACCGCCGAGGTCGTCGCGCTCGTCCGGGCCGAGGGCATGCCCAAGGCGGACGTGCTGTCGACGGCGCGGCTGGCCGGAATCGCCGGTGCCAAGAAGACTTCCGAGCTGATCCCGCTGTGTCATCAGCTGGCGCTGTCGTCGGTGAAGGTGGAGTTCGGGTTCACCGAGACGACCATCACGGTGGAGGCGACCGCGAAGACCACCGGGCCGACCGGGGTCGAGATGGAGGCGCTGACCGCTGTCGCCGTCGCGGGACTCACGCTGCACGACATGGTCAAGGCCGTTGATCCCGCCGCGGTGATGAACGGGGTGCGGCTGCTCACCAAAGAAGGCGGGAAGCACGGGCATTGGGTGCGGCCGGAGGCGCAGTCCGCGGAGGTGACACCTTCCGGCGAGGCGCTGAGCCGGTTGGCTCAGGTCGACAGTGGATCCGCGCCGGACGCGGGACTCGTCGGCGGCAGCGAGGTGGGTCCGACCGAACACGCTGTCTCCGTGAGTGATGCGCGTTCCGCGGTGGTCGTGGTCGCGTCCACCGGCGCCGCGGCGGGCACCCGCGTCGACACCACCGGACCGGTGCTCGCCGAATGGCTGACAGCACAGGGCTTCTCGGTGCGCGGCCCGCTCGTGTACGCCGATGCCGACATCGCGACCGGCCTGACCGACGCGCTGCTCGGTGGACCCGCGCTGGTGGTCACCACCGGCGGCACCGGCGCCTCACCCACCGATGCCACCCCCGAGGCCACCCGCGCCGTCCTCGACCGCGAACTGCCCGGTGTCGCCGACGCCATCCGGCAGCGTGGCACCGCGAAGTTCCCGCTCGCCGCGCTCAGCCGGGGTGTCGCGGGACTGGCGGGCCACACCGTCGTGGTCAATCTGCCCGGATCGCCGGGCGGGGTGAAGGACGGGATCGCGGTCCTCAAACCACTGTTGGACCATCTGCTCGCGCAAGTAGCCGGAGGCGGCGACCATGAATGACCACGGCGCGGTGCGCCTGACCGCGATCAGCGATCAGGCGCTCGATCCCATCGCCGTCGAAAGTGCCGTCGACGGACCGGAATTCGGCGCTGTCGTCGTCTTCACCGGCAAGGTACGCAATCACGACAGCGGCCAGGCCGTGACCTCGCTGGAGTACTCCGCCCACCCGCAGGCCGAGCGGTTCCTGACTGCCGTCTGCGCCGAAGTCGCCGCCGCGCACGGGCTTCCGGTCGCCGCGACCCATCGCATCGGTTCGCTCACCATCGGCGATCTGGCGATCGTGGTCGCGGTCGCCGCGCCGCATCGGGCCGAGGCGTTCACCGTCTGCGCCGAACTCGTCGACCGGATCAAGCACGAGGTGCCGATCTGGAAACGGCAGCTGTTCGCCGACGGCCTGTCCGAATGGGTCAACGCCTGCGGCTGAGCGTCACTGCGGGGTGTAGCGCCACAC
The DNA here is from genome assembly GCF_053608285.1 of Nocardia sp. NPDC055053. NCBI lineage: Bacteria > Bacillati > Actinomycetota > Actinomycetes > Mycobacteriales > Nocardiaceae > Nocardia > Nocardia sp. NPDC055053. The sequence continues at coordinate 254,634 of NZ_JBSGVD010000001.1, forward strand.
GCCGAGCATCGCCTGCTCGTCCATCGGTTCGTCGCCGTCGAAGACGGTGGCGTGCAAGCGATCCAGCGCCGCGTCGGCGTCGAGGCCGGAGCCGATCAGCACCAGATTCGACACCCGTTCCTCGCCGCGCGTCCACGCGCCCGGTGTGAAGACGACATGTCTGCCGACCAGGTGCATCTCGAACTTGCGCCGCTCCCCCGCCACCGCGAAGGCCACGCAGCCTTTGGCGCGGAACAGGCCCGGCGGCGGGTCCTCCAGGAAGGCGATCAATGCTCGGGGGTTCAGCGCGCGCTTGCTGGTGAACGACACCGACACGTAGTCGTCATGCAGGTGCCGGTGGCCGGGGTCGTCGTGATCGTGGTCGTCGAACAGGGAGTCGAAACTCAGCTGCTGGGCCACCTTCGGTGTCTCGAGCTCGCGATCGTCGAACAGCAGTCCGGGGTCGACGCGGCCGTGAGTCGTCGCGTAGACCGGGACCTGGCCCACCCAGCCGGCGATCTGCTCGCGCAGTGCGGCCAGCGCGTCGGCCGATACCCGGTCGGCCTTGTTCACCAGCACCAGATCCGCCAGGCGCAGATGTGTCACCAGCTCGGGATGCTCGGCGCTGGTCTCGCCGAACAGCTCGGCGTCGACGACCTCGACCAATCCGCCGTACCCGATCCGCGGATTCGGGTTGGCCACCACCATCCGGATCAGATTCCGTGGCTCGGCCAGCCCACTGGCCTCCACCACGATCACGTCGACGGCGCTGCGTGGCTGGGCCAGGCGTGCGAACAGGTCGTCGAGCTCGGACACGTCGACCGCGCAGCACACGCAGCCGTTGCCCACCGACACCATCGCGTCGACCTGCCCGGCCACCAGCATCGCGTCGATGTTCACCGCGCCGAAGTCGTTGACCACCACGCCGATCCGGGTGCCCCGGTTGTTGCGCAGCAGCGAGTTGAGCAGGGTCGTCTTCCCCGACCCGAGAAAACCCGCAACGATCACCACAGGAATCACCGTGTCGATTGTGCCGGAACGGTCGAAGCCGCCGGCTCCTGGGCGGAGTCGGCGGCTTCGGATGCGCTCGGTTACTCGCTCGGGCCGAAGACCAGGCCGACGAGGGTGTAGGCCAGGTTGATCAGCTGGCTGGTCATGGCGGTGTTGTCCATGCCGAGGGACTGGGCCAGGGGCATCAGCAGATTCATGACGGTGAGGATCGGGCCGCCGAGGTCGCTGAGGTCGAGTTCGGAATCGGACTCGTTCGGGGCAGTCTGGGGCTTCGGAGCCGCCTGAGGCGTCGGGGTGGGGTTGCGTTTGCGCGGAGTGGTTGTCGACGGCGCCGCGGGAGCGCCCGGCGCGGCGGTGCGCACTTCGGTGCCACCGGGAACCTTCATCTGACCGGCCGACCCGGCAGGCGGCTTCGGGGCCTGCTGCTGGGCGGGAATTTGGTCGGCCCGAGCCGGACCGCCGCCGGGGGCTGTCAGACGGCCACTGGAACCGCTCGGCAGGCGATCGGAGCCGATCGGGTGCTGTACGGGCACCGGGGCGCCGATTGGGGCGTGGGCCGGGATGATTTCTGCTTGCACGGGTGACGGTGTGGTGGTCGGGGTGGGCTCGGCCGCGGGCTGCTGGTTGCCGTTGGGTGGGGTCTGGTTCGGGGTCGTGGGGGGAGACTGCGGGTCGGCGGGGGCCGGCGCCGGAGCTGGGGTGTCGGCGGGGGCAGGGTCGTTGGCGTCAGCCGGAGACGGCGTGTTGGCCGGGGCGTTGGCCGGGGCGGGCGCGTCAGCCGGAACCGGCGCGTTCGCTGGCGCATTGGCCGGGGCAGGGGCGGGCCCGCCAGCTGGAGCGGGCACGTTGTCCGAGCCGGGCGTGTCAGCCGGGGCCGGGGAGTTGGCCGGGGCCGACGCTTTGCCTGGGGCAGGAGCAGCGTCGGCGGGGGCAGGCTCGTCGGCGCCAGCCGGAGACGGCGTGTTGGCCGGGGCCGGGGCGTTGGCCGGGGCGGGCGCGTCAGCCGGAACCGGCGCGTTCGCTGGCGCATTGGCCGGGGCAGGGGCGGGCACGCCAGCTGGAGCGGGCACGTTGTCCGAGCCGGGCGTGTCAGCCGGGGCCGGGGAGTTGGCCGGAGCCGGCGCGTCTGCCGATGCAGGCGGGCTTGCGGGAACCGGCGAGTCAGCCTGAGAGGACGAGTCAGCCGGATCGGACGAGTCAGCCGGATCGGCTGGAGCAGTCTTGCCGGCTGAGGCAGGTCCATGGGCAGGAGCAGGCAAGTTGGCTCGGGCAGGCGCGCCAGCCAGAGGAGACATGTCGGCCGGAGCAGGCCCGGCAGCCTGATCAGGCGCGTTCCCGCCAGCCGGAGCAGGCGCGTTGCCGTTGCCGTCAGTTGGCGCAGTCGAGCCAGGTGCGGTGGCGTCAGCCGGAGCGGGCGATGTCGGCGTTGCGTCGGAACTCTGCGCCGGAGCGGGCGCGTCGGCGGGTGCACCGGAGGGGGTAGGAGTGCCGCTGGACTTGGGAGCCGGGGTGGCGGCCGCGCCGGGTCCGGTGGTCGGTCGTGACGCCACCCCCGGCTCCTGTGTGGGAGTCGCCGCGGGGGCCCGGCCGGGAGTGGCTTTCGAATCCGGCGCGTAGGCGGGCACGGCCGCGCCGATCGCCTTGCCCAGCAGGAAGCCGACCACCCCGGTCGTGATGGCGACGGCGTGCTTCAGCTGTCCTTCGCGCGATTCGAGCAGCGCGGCGTCCTCGGGATTGGCGCCGTTGCCCATCTCCACGAACACCAGCGGCACCTGCGTCAAGGCCGGGCCTGCCACGTCCGCGCGGGTCTGCATGCCGTTGCTGACGCCCGCGTAGGTGGCGGCCGGGAAGCCGGCGGCGAGGTAGGCGTCGCGGACCACGGTCGACGCGGCGCGGCCGGGGCCGGACTGCGCCAGGTCGGCGGCCGAGTCCGGGATGGGCAGCTGCGGCACGATCAGGTGGAAACCGCGGTGGTCGGCGGGCGCACTGTCGGCGTGGATGCTCACCGCGACCACGGCGCCGGACTGGTTGGCGGCGCGCGCGCGATCGTCGACGCACCCGCCCCAGCCTTCGTCGTCGGCGCGGCTGAGCACCACGTCGGCGCCCAGGGCCTGCAGCGACACCTTCACCAGCTCGGCGACATTCCAGTTGATGGTGTGCTCGGGGACGCCGTTGAGCGACGTCATGCCGGTGGTCTGGCAGTCCTTGGTGCCGCCGCGGCCGTTGTCGACCTGGCGACTCAGATTCTCCGCGTGCGCGGACCCCTGGTGACCGGGGTCGAGGAAGATCGTCTTACCTACGAGCTGGTCGCCGGTGGCAGGCTCGGGCGCCGCGGTGGCCGGGCCGGGCGCGAGCCCGGTCAGCGAGATCACGACCGCGGCGGAGACGGTGGAGCAGAGACCGGCCTTGATGATGTTTGGTTGCATGTTCGGTCGGTGCTCCGGAACGGAGCACCCCTCCCTTCCCATTGGTAACACCAAACCCAGTGGTTCACTCTTGCAACGTGGGTAACCACAGAGCAAGCACAGTTACCGAAATGTGACAGGGAGAAAAAGCGAATAAGCGCTGGTCACGCGCCCAGATCACGACCGGAACAGGACGATCAGGCAACCTCGGGCAATTGCCGCAGCGAGCGCAGCGCGTAGTGCACGCGGGTCTTGACGGTGCCGACCGGAACGCCGAAATCCGCTGCCACTTCCCGGTATCCGCGATCGCGCAGGATCACCTCGACCACCGCGGCCCGCTGCGGTTCGGACAGGCGTGCCAGCAGCTGGTCGACGAGCAACCCGTCGACGAGTCCGTCCGCGAAGTCCGGTTTGCCGCAACCCGCGACCTCGGTGATGTCGTCCCAGCCGACGTCACCGGGCCGGGCGGCGCGCGCCCGCACGATGTCGACGACGACATTGCGCTCGATCGCCAGCAGCCAGGTCCGCACACTGCCCTTCCGTGCGTCGAAGTCGCGGCACGAGCGCCAGCCACGCAGCAGGGTCTCCTGCACGGCGTGTTCGGCCAGGCCCGGGTCACCGAGACTGCGCATCGCCCGCCAGTGCAGCAGGCCGCGGTCGGCGGCCAGCACTTCGGCCAGCCCGTCGGTGGTACACAGTCGCGCGCAGTGCGCACCGCAGGAGTTGTCCGTCATATGTGGTTATCGCGCTGCGCGCCGCCGATGACAACGGCGTTAAGCGACTCTTCAGGATCCTGATGGTCTGCCACGCGACACTTTTGTCGCGAGCCCGGCCAGGGCCTGCTCCAGGAGGGGGGAGCAGGGCCCCCGGGCTCGCCCTTTTTCCGGCTTCCGCCGCACCACTCGACACAACCGGTCCCGGGCGACGACAATCGCGGCGAGGAGCGAAAACCGTGGACATCCATGCATATCCGACCGACGCGCAGACGCCGGTCGACCGGGCCGAGGCCACCCGCATCGCGGCCGACCACCTGCCCCCGATTCCGGACACCGATCGCCATATCGTCGAATTCACCGGCGGTTTCGTGGTTTTCGCGGTGCGGCCGGCGCACGCGCCGCCGGATCGGCCGCTGCCGGTCGGCGGTTCGGTGCACGTCATCGACAAGGCGACCGGCGCGGTGTCCTATTGGCCGACCTATCCCTGCGGGGTGATCGCCGACCGGTACGAGAACGCCCGGGTGGTCGTCGACGACGAGTGGCCGGACGAGGAGACTTAGGCTGGAGACCAAGAACGAATTGCATACATAGCGATGTGTGCATATGATTGCGACCGATCGAACCGCAGGGAGAGGTGAACGTGATGGGCGCAGGACATGGGCACGACCACGGGGTGTCGGCCGACAGCGACAAGCGCTGGCTGGCCGGCGCATTGGCGGTGATCGTCACCTTCCTGATCGGCGAGGTGATCGTCGGCATCGTGGCCGATTCGCTGGCCCTGCTCTCCGACGCGGCGCACATGACCACCGACGCCGCCTCCATCGCGCTGGCGCTGGTGGCGATCCGGCTCGCGGCGCGACCGGCGACCGGCCGGATGACGTTCGGCTGGAAGCGGGTGGAGATCCTGTCGGCCCAGGCCAACGGGCTGACCCTGCTGCTGCTGGCACTGTGGCTCGGCTACGAGGCGATCCGCAGACTGTTCGAGCCGCCGGAGGTGCACGGCACGCTGGTGCTGGTCACCGCACTGATCGGCATCGCGGTCAATGTCCTGGCGACCTGGATGATCAGTCGCGCCGACCGGACCAGCCTCAATATCGAGGGCGCCTACCAGCACATCCTCAACGACCTGTTCGCCTTCATCGCGACCGCGGCGGCGGGCCTTGTCATCATCCTCACCGGCTGGGTGCAGGCCGACGTGGTCGCCACGTTGATCGTGGTCGCGCTGATGATCAAGGCGGGCATCGGGCTGATCCGCGCGTCGAGCCGCATCTTCCTGGAGGCCGCGCCCGATTACCTCGATCCCACGCAGGTCGGTCGCGACATGGCCGCCCGCGACGGCGTGACCGAGGTGCACGACCTGCACATCTGGGAGATCACCTCCGGCGACCCCGCCCTGTCGGCGCATGTGCTCGTGCGGCCGGGGCACGACTGCCACGCGGTCCGCGAGGACATCGCGCACATGCTCGACCACGAACACCACATCGGGCACGTCACCCTGCAGGTCGACCACGCCAGGCCGCAGGTCATCGGAATCGGCACCGCGGACGACGACAACCACTGCGCCGAGGCACACGGCCCCAAGCACGTGTCGGCCGGGCACGCGCCGCACACGCACTGAACCGCAGACGAGGGAAGGCCCCACACCTGGACAGGTGCGGGGCCTTCTCGTCGGTCACGCGTCAGGGCGGACCCGGTCGTTTCATCGACCCAGGGGGCTTGCTCAGCCGCCGAAGGAGCCGGTCCACAGGGTGTTGACCAGGCCGTTCAGGGCGGCGCCGAGGGTGTCGAAGAGGCCGTTCAGGGCGGCGCTACCGGTGTCGATGATAACGGGGATCATAATAATTCCTCTGTTTCTCGCATAGGCCCAGCCGGAGCTGGCTTACAGAGGGCGTATCGACACCCGAACGCCGCGAGTTACGGAATTCCGGAATTCGTGATCGTCGTAACAATTGATTCCGCAAACCTATTACTACCTGCGGTTATGCCCCAAATACCGCATGTTTCTGAGGGGAATATGAGAACTCTGTGAGAGTCATGTTGCGCCATTCGATAAGTCAGAATTTCCAATGCCCCAGGAAATAGGGGCACCGGAACGATAACGGGACATATGGTTCCACCTATTTCTCGGCACCGCGGATCGGCCGGCCGCCGAGCATCAGGGCGACGAGACCGAGGAGGTCGAGGTGTGCGCGCACGGCCGCGGCGCTGCGGGCGACGGAGGCGACCGTGGTGGTTCCCGACATCGCCGGACGACCGGCGAAGCGATCGGCGAGCCAGGCGAGCACAACCGGAACCACGAGGAACTCCAGCGGCAGATGGGAGCCGCGGCGCACCCGCAGGTACTCGACGACGGCGCCCGCGGCCCGATAACGCTGGACGTGGGCGTCGATGTCGGCGACCGCGATCACCTCGTCGCGCACGCCCTGCACCACCAGCATCGGCGCGGACGGGGCACGGGTGCCCGGTTCGATGTCGGTGAGGATGCGGCGCAGCGCTGGCTCGGCCAGCAGCCCGGCCATGCCACCACGCAGGTGCCGGGCGACGTCGCGGCGGGCGAAGCGCCACAGCAGGGCGAAGGTGGTGCGCTGTTCGGCCTCGCCGAGCAGGCCGCGGTAGCGGGCATCGAGGTGGTCGTGCAGGACCGGATCGAGCTCCGGGTAGGCACGACGCAGGCCGGCGACGAAGGCCGCGGGGAACCCGGCGAACCAGCCACCGTTGAGGCGGACGAACGCGGCGGCCGGGTCACCGACCGGCGACCCGGCCGCCGCGCCGACGATGGTCAGCTCGGGCGCGTACTCGGCCGCCAGTTCCGCGGCCCACGCCGTCGCCAGCCCGCCGCCCGAATACCCCCACAGGGCGACCTGAGTCGTCGGGGTGAGGCCGAGCGGGGCGAAGCCGAGCGCGGCCCTGACCCCGTCCAGCGCCCGGTACCCGGGCTCGCGCGCCGCGCCGAACCGGCCGCCCAGACCTTCGTGATCGGGCACCGACACCGCCCAGCCCTGCCGCAACGCCATCGCGATGATCGGCAGCTCGAGCGGCGCGATGGACCCGGTGGTCTTCGCGCCGTGCCGCAGAGCGTAGGACGGAAAGCATTGGGGCGCGACGGCATCGATGGCGCACTGGAAGGAGACCAGCGGACGCGGATGCGACGGGTCGGCGCCCCATGGCAGCAGCACCGTGGTGACCGCCAGCTCGGGCTCGCCGTCGAGATCGCAGGTGCGGTACAGCAGCTGCCAGGCCGCGATCCGCTGCCGCACCAGCCCGAACAGGGCCAGCTCCACCGGACGCGTCCGCACCACCGCCCCCGGCGCGAGCGACTCGACGTCCGGTGGTGCGGCGTAGAACGGGTCGTCGGGCGGTAGCAGCGGAGTGGTGCTCCAGACCGTCAGCGCCAGGGCGTCGATGGTCATAGACTGCCGCCGCCACCGAAGAACCAGGGGTTGAACGTGCAAGCCACAGTGGGACTGCCTTCCGGATCGAGGGCACGCAGCGCGATCGAGGTGGCGCGCGGCGAATACATCATGGTCAGGTGGTCGGAAACGTCCTGCTCACAGCCGTCCTGCAGGGCGATGTTCTCGACGGTCGCGTCCGGCCCTGCCCGCAGGAAGGCGAGATCGATGGGATTCATCACCTCGTCGTAGCGGGAAGCGACCACGGTGTAGGCGACGCCGGGCACCGTGTCACCGGTGGCGTTGAGGGTGGTGTAGAACGGCGAGCCGATGGCCTGCTCGACATTGGAGGCGCCGATGATCGGCCGGTAGAAGCCGAGGATGTCGATGCCCGCGTTGTTGATCATGCGGCCGAGGGTGGCGAGGCCGAGCAGCGCGGTGCCGTGGTGGGTGGCGCCGAGGCTGACCAGCTTGTTGACCTTGCCCTGGCCGCCCTCGAACTTCAGGTAGTGATTGGCGACGGTGCCGCCCTGGGAGTGGCCGACGATGTCGACCTGGTCGGACCCGGTGGCCGCGCGCACGCGCTCGATGAACGCGGCGACCTGGCGCGAGGAGTCGGCCATCGGGCCGACGCCGTAGCGGCCAGGCAGCACGGCGCCGAGGCCGCCGCCCTCGAGCAGCGCGGACTTGCCGAAGTTCAGGGTGAACACGCAGTACCCGGCCTTCGCCAGGCGCGGCGAGAGGTAGGAGAAGGTGTCGTAGGCGTTGAGCCAGGTGCCGTGCAGCAGCACGACCGGACGCGGATGCTGCGCGGTCGGCTTGCAGTCCCAGCGGTTGGCGCCGGGCGGCGCGGCGTCGGGGTGCAGCAATCCGTAGGCGAAGGCGGGCAGGTAGGCCGACATCTCGGGGCCTTCACCGACCGCGTCGGAGGAACGGCTGCCCGACGAGCCCGAGCTGCTGCCCGAGGCGCTGCCGGTGTCGGCGATGGCGGTGGGGCGGCGGCCGTCGGCGGCCGTGGTCATCGTGGCGTCCAGGTAGCCGGCCAGCGAGGCGATGGTCGGTTCCAGCGTGGGTTCCGCGGCGGCGGGGCCGCTCCCTAGAACCGAGGCCGCGGTCAGGCCCGCGGCGATAGCGAGTCCGCACAGGGTGCGGCGCACGGGATGCGTCGTTGCAAACATGAAGTCACTTCCGTCGAACCGCGCCGGCCAGCGGTGGCTCGGACGCGCTCTGCGAATCTATGACCGGCGCCACATCGCTGTCACTACACGGTGCACCGAGAAAACGCGCGGGAGCTTGGCGCGAGAACCAAGTTCTGTTTGTTTTCGATGGGACTGCCCCCTCGCGCCCTGTTCTCGGACACAATCGGGTCATGCTCGCCGAACACCCCGTTTCCGCACCACCCGCTTTGACCGCTCGACTCCTGACGCGCTGGCCCCAGATCGCCGAGCGCATGCTCGCCGACGGCCTCGGCGCGACCGCTCCCGCCGAACTGCCCCCCGGCCACTTCACCGCCGAGGTCCTGCCGACCATCTACGCGTGCGGACGGGCCGTGCTCGAGGCGATCGCCGCCGAGCGGGAGTTCACCCAGGCCGACGTGGCCGCGTTCGTCGCGCCCGTCGCCGAGCGGCACGCCGAGGACCGGCTGCCGCTGCCCATGCTGATCGGCGCGATCCACGGATCGGCGCAATCGGTGCTGGCCGAGGCGTCGGCGCTGGCCGAGCCGACGGAGATGGACGACCTGGTCCTGGTCGGCAGCAGGCTGCTCGACCTGCTGCGCCATATCAACATGACCGTCGTCGAGACCTACACCGAGGTCGAGCAGTCGATCTACCACGCCGAGCGCGAGGCCAGGCGGGAACTGTGTTCGGCGCTGGTGCGCGGCCTGCCCGCCGAGGAACTCGCCGCACGCGCCGACACCGTTCTCGCCGACCAGTACACGGTGCTCGCGATCCGCCTCAGCGAGCCGGCGCGCACCGGCAGCGCGGCCAACCTGGTGACCCGGCGCCGGATCCGGGTGCTGCAGCGCGCGCTGGACGAACTCACCGGAACCACCACCCCGGCCACCTTCGACGGCGCGAACGGTATCGCGTTGCTGAGCCGCGGTTCCGAGACCGATGCCCTCGACGCGCAGCGCTTCGACAACCTCGCCGCGCGGCTGGCCGCGCAGTTCGGGGTGCCGGTGTATCTGGCCGAGTTCTCCGGTGTCAGCCGCGACGGCATCCCGGCCGCGGCGAAGGACGCTGCCGAGCTGACCGAGCTGGCGCGGCTGCGCGGCAGGCCGGGCGGCTGCTACCGCCTCGACGACCTGCTGCTCGAGTACCAGCTCACCCGGCCAGGCCCGGCGCGCGAACGCCTGGCACAACGGGTGATTCCGCTGCTCGGCAGTCCGCACCTGGTCGAGGCATTGGAAGCGCACCTGCGGCACGGCGCCGACCGCAAAACCGCCTCACGCCGTATTCACGTGCACCCCAACACCTTCACCTACCGGCTGCGCCGGATCGCCGATCTCACCGGCCTCGACCCGGCCGACCCCACGGATTCCCGGATGCTGGCCGCCGCGCTGACCGTGCACCGGCTCGACTCGGCGCAGCGGCCCGGCGAGGAGCAGCAGGCCTGACCGATCCGCCGTCGGCGAACTCGCCGGGCCCTGACCTGTGACTTTCGGTCTCTACACTGGATCGGCGGCCCGCCTACCTGCGCAACAGCAACGGAAAGGATTCGCCATGACGACGACAACGACGACCACACCCACGGATGCGGGACTGCTGGTCCTGCGTCTCGGCGTCGGCGCGACCATGGCCGCGCACGGCACCCAGAAACTGTTCGGCTGGTTCGACGGCGCCGGCTTGTCCGGCACCGAGAAGTTCGTGGCCGCGAGCGGCTATCCGATGGCCGAGTCCTTCGCGGTAGTGCTCGCACTGAGCGAAACCCTCGGGGGCGTCGGCCTGATTCTCGGACTGTTCACCCCGCTGGCAGCGGCGGCGATCCTGGGCACGATGCTCAACGCGATGTCGGTGAAATGGGGCAGCTTCTTCGCACCCAAGGGTGTCGAATACGAGGTGATCCTGGCGGTGGCCGCGACCAGCCTGGCCCTCACCGGGGCAGGCGGTTTCGCCCTCGACCGGTTCGTCCCCGGGCTGCGCAACTACAAACTCAGCTACGGCTTGGCGGCTATTGCGCTCGCGCTGATCACGGCGGGAATCGTGCTGCTCATCCGAAATTGAAAAACAACGAAAAAACCCGCTATTCGACGTGTGCATCGAATAGCGGGTATTCCGTTTCCCGACAAGGAAAGTCTGACTACAGCGCGCTTTACAGGTAGGCGCTGCACACCGGCCAGGCGCCGGGACCCTGCGCGGCCAGCACGTTCTCGGCGACGCGGATCTGCTCCTCGCGGCTGGCGTTGTCGGCGGTGCCTGCGCCACCGTAGGCTTCCCAGGTGCTCTGCGAGAACTGCAGGCCGCCGTAGTAGCCGTTACCGGTGTTGATGTTCCAGTTGCCCGTGCTCTCGCACTGCGCCACGGCATCCCAGTTGTTCGCCGAGGCGGTAGCGGTGGTCAGACCGGCCGGAACGGCGATCATCGCGCCGGCGACAGCGGCGAAACCAAGGGCACGAGTGGTGAACTTGCGATTGAAAGACATAAGATTTCCTGCCTGCGCCCACCGGCTCGGTGATGGAAACTACCGCGTCCCTGCCCCTCAGGAATGTCGGGGATCCTCGAATCGCGGGGCAGGCTTTCCGGTGTTCTGCGATTCGATTCGGCTCGGGTTGTTGTTCAAGCCGTGACCGAATGTAGCCGGAATTCGAGCTGAGATCACGCCCCGATCACGAGGGCATCTGTAGCAGCCATTGCCCAAAGGAACAGTGTTCCCCGCAGGTCGTCCGTGACAAATTCGTAATCACATTACTGTCGTTATCCCGCCGTAATGTGACCGGGATCACTCGGCTATAGAGGCCTGGGTCACGTTTCGTTCCCGGCAATTCGGGCATCGATGGCCCGCAGGGGTCAGCGGTAGTCAGGGTTCTCGAAGCCGAATCGGCAGCCCGCGTCCCATGCCGAGCGCTGGTTGCCGTGCGCGGGGATGCCGTTCGCATCGCGCAACATCCTGGCCATATGCAGGAGATTCCAGGTCATGAAGGTGGTGTTGCGGTTGGTGAAGTCGTTCTCCGGACCGCCCGACCCCGGCTCGAGATAGGACGGGCCCGGCCCCGCCTCGCCGATCCAGCCCGCGTCGGCCTGCGGCGGAATGGTGTAGCCCAGGTGCTGGAGGCTGTAGAGGATGTTCATCGCGCAGTGCTTGAGCCCGTCCTCGTTGCCGGTGATCACGCAGCCGCCGACCTTGCCGTAATAGGCGTACTGACCCGCCGCGTTGAGCAGGTGCGAGTTGCCGTAGAGGCGTTCGATCACCCGCTTGGTGACCGAACTGTTGTCGCCGAGCCAGATCGGTCCCGCGATCACCAGGATGTCGGCGGCCATCACCTGTTCCTGCAGTGCGGGCCAGGCGTCGGTAGCCCAGCCGTGCTCGGTCATGTCGGGCCAGACGCCGGTGGCGATGTCGTGGTCGACCGCGCGGATGTGCGAGACGGCGACGCCGTTCTCGGCCATGATGTGCGCGCTGACGTCGATGAGGCCCTGCGTATTGCTCGGTTCGGGCGAGCGCTTGAGCGTGCAGTTGACGAACAGGGCCGACAGGTCGTCATAGGTCGCCATGGCCGTGACGTTACGTCCGCGATGTCACGCCCGAGGGCGCAGCGGCGACACAGCACGATGTCGCGGGCTCAGGCGAGCAGCCGCTTCTCCGTCGCCACCGCGACCGCCGCCGCGCGGGTGTCGACGCCGAGCTTGTCGTAGATCCGGCCCAGATGCGTCTTCACCGTGGCCTCGCTGATGTGCAGCGCGCGGGCGATCTCGCGATTGCCGAGACCCTGGGCGAGCTGGCCGAGGATGTCGCGTTCGCGGGCGGTGAGGGTGGGTCCGGGATTGCGCATCTTGGCCATCACCTTGGCGGCGACCGGCGCGGACAGCGCGGTCTGCCCGCTCGCGGCGGCGTGGATGGCGGCGAACAACTCCTCGGGCCGCTCGGCCTTGAGCAGATAGCCGGTGGCGCCCGCTTCGATGGCGCGGGTGATGTCGGCGTCGGTGTCGTAGGTGGTGAGGACCAGGACATGCGGGGTGGGCGCGGGCTGCGCGGTGATCCGCCGGGTCGCCTCGACGCCGTCCATCGCACTTCCCAGCTGCAGATCCATCAGCACCACATCCGGGCGCAGGCTCGCCGCGAGCGAGACCGCCGCCGGGCCGTCCGCCGCCTCCCCGATCACCTCGATATCGGGCGCGCTCGACAGCAGCGCGCGCAGTCCGGCGCGGACCACCGCGTGATCGTCGCAGATCAGTAGGCGTACGACGGGATTCACAAGTGCCGATGCTAGCGCGCACTCCGCCCCGGCACAGCGTTCCCCATTGCGCACAGTGTGCGGTAGTCGTACAGTGTTCGACATGGCGAACAACGTGCGAAACGAGCAGGGCGAGCAGCGAGCGGCCGGCGCACCCGGCCCGATCGCGGCGTTCGCGCGGTTCGTGGTCTGCGGCGGCGGTCTCGGGCTCGCGTCGAGCGTGACGGTCGCGCAGCTGGCCGGGGCCATGCCGTGGGCGATCGCGAACGCCGTCGTCACGGTCGCGTCGACGGTCCTCGGCACGGTGCTGCACGCACTGATCACCTTCGGCGGGCGCACGCTGCCGGGGTGGCGCGAGCATCTGCAGTCGGCCGGATCGGCGGCGGCCGCCTACGCGGTGACCAGCGCCGCGATGTTCGTCCTGTTCGCTGTGCAGGCGGCGCCAGGGGCTATTACCGAGCAGGTCGTGTATCTGTCGGCGTCGGGGCTCGCCGGGATCGGACGGTTCCTCGTCCTGCGCACGGTCGTCTTCGCCGAGGCGCGCACGATCGCCGCTTCGCCCGCGTCAGCAGCGCTGAGGATGCGCCCGAGCACGGCCCGGCTGTCGCTCCCGGCTCCCCGCCCACACCGGTACTGGGTGCCGGCAGCGGCGTAGGAAGGTTCAGCCGACGACCAGCGGAATGGCGACCGACAGCACGGTCCCGTCCCCCGGCGCGGATTCGATCGCGCAGGTCCCGCCGAGCTGACGCACTCTCGCCCGGATCGCGGGCAGCCCGTGTCCGCGATGCTCGGCCGGATCGTCCAGGTCATCGGGATCGAAGCCGCGGCCGTCGTCGGCCACATCGAGGACGATCTGATCCTCGAGGCTGGTCAGCGTGATGATCGCGGCCGATGCCCGCGCGTGCTCGCGGACATTGGCGAGCGCGCCCTGGGCCACGCGCAGCAAGGTCGCCTCGACCCGCTGCGGCAGCGGTCCAGGGGTGCCTTCCAGATGACAGCGCACCGTCAGCGTGTCGGAGGTCTCCCGTTCCGCGAGCGCGGTCAGCGCGGCCCCGAGCGAACCGCCCGCCGCTAGGTCGGCAGGCGCGAGGTCGTGGACGAACCGCCGGGCCTCGGTCAGATCACGTTCGGCGATCTCGGCGGCCGAGCGCAGATGGGTGCGGGCCAGCGCCGGATCGGAGTCCCACACCAGGTCGGCGGCCTGCAACAGCATGCGCTGGCTCGACAACCCCTGGGCGAGGGTGTCGTGGATTTCCATGGCGAGGCGTTCGCGTTCGGCGAGCGTGCCTTCGCGGCGTTCGGTCTCGGCCAGTTCCTGCCTGGTGCGCACCAGGTCGTCGATGAGCGCGGCCTGCTGCTCGGTCTGGCGGCGCATGCCGACGAACAGCACCGTCGTCACCGCGGCGACCGCGGGCGGGGCGAGCACCAGATTCGGATCCAGCCACCCGGCTATTCGCACCTGACTGAACACCACGAGCGCGGTGAGCACGACGACCAACGTCACCGCGACCCGCACCGACAGAATCCGCAGTCCGGTGTACACCAGCGGCACCGCGCACCAGGCGAAACTGGGCGCCAGCACCACCAGCACCGACCAGGTCGCCACGAGCAGCGCGAACCACACCACCCGATGCGAATGCCGCAGCTCGCTCATCGCGTACAGCACCGCGAGCAGCAGTGCGAGGGCGACGACCAGCGGCGTCGAGCGGGTTTCGCTGTGCCGGATCAGCCAGCGCATGAGCGACGCGGCGAGCAGTACGTAGAACGTGCTGTAGACGATGACAGCGAGCAGCCGCGTATCGTCGTTCCGGTCGCCGAGCGTGTTGCGCACCGGTACCTCCCGTCCACGTCCTGCTGGGCAAACTCCCCCATTCTCCCCCGCTGACCGGCTGTCCCGGGTCAACCGATCGGTTGACCCCGGTGTCGCCCGATCCGGCCGGAGAAGTACAGCCACTTCACCGATTCGCCGGACGCGCCGGGCGAACAGGATGGATATCAACAGGCCACGGCGCAGCGCCGGCAGGCCGAGATCCATACAGGAGCAGCCATGACCGCCAAGTCCAGCACCCGCAACCGCCTCATCATCGCCGGCGCCACCGCCGGTGTCGTCGCTGCCGGTGTGGTCGGCGTCGTGACCGTCCAGGCCCAGGACCAGGACCCGGCCACCCGCACCCCGGTCGTGGCGAATGCCGCCGACGCCAACCTGACCCAGAGCACCCACCTGTCGATCGCCGCGGCCACCAAGGCCGCGCAGACCGCCCTCGACGCGGCGGCCAAGGAGAACCAGCGGGTCAGCGTCGCGGTCGTCGACCGCAACGGCAATGTCATCGTCACCCTGCGCGGCGACGGCGCGGGCCCGCAGTCCTACGACGCCGCCCAGCAGAAGGCCTTCACCGCCGTCTCCTGGAACGCCCCTACCACCGAACTGACCAAGCGCCTCGAGTCCGCCCCGCACCTGGCCGACATCGACGGCACCCTGTTCCTCGGCGGCGGCGCCCCCGTCAAGGCCAACGGCGCCCCGATCGCGGGCATCGGCGTTGCGGGCGCCCCCAGCGGCGACCTGGACGAAAAGTTCGCCCAGGCCGGCGTCGCCTCCCTCGCCAAGTAGTCACCACGCGAACGGCCCGATGACCTCCCGGCGGTCATCGGGCCGTCGCCGTGTGCCCACTACCCCTGCCAGCGTCCCCAATCCCGTTGCGCGTGCAGCGCGGCAGGATCGATGACACCCCAGATCCGGATCTCGAATCGATACTCCCCTGGCTGCGGTTCGAGGACCCCTTCCACCGCGCGCACCCCCGGTGTCGGTGCGTACACCGGGCGCAGCCCGAGCGCACCGGCCCATTGATCGACCACCAAACCCGGGTGCTGCGGAAGGTGGCTACCGGCCTGCCCTTCGACCGACAGCACCGCCTCCATGTCCTCGTCGCTCGTCACCGACGGCGCGACAAACCAATTCAACGGCAGCAACCCACGCGCTCGGCCGAGGTCGTTGAGATGAACGGCGACAGCAGCTTCGATCGCCGTACTCAGCTGAGACAAATCCATGACACAGATATAGCGTGCCGACCCCGCCACCGCATGGTGTCGAGCTTCCGTACCAGCTGCTCTCCCGCGCGAGCAGCGCTGGGCGAATCCGCCTTTCGCTTTCGCCGCGATTCGGTCTGGGTGATGATGGAGCCCGCCTTCGAACAATGCGTAACGTCACCGCGACCGGTCCGCGGATCGGCACGCTGCCACGAGGAGACGTCATGGCTACCGACCAGAGTTTGCTGCACCGTTTCGTCATCTCCCAGCTCGACGCCGCCGGGCTCGATCGTGCGCAGCTGATACGGGACGCCGGGGTCCCGGATTGGTCGATGACCGGTGACGACGTGCACTTACCCAGCGCGGTGTTCTCCCGGCTGTGGGAGATCGGCGAACATCGCCTCGGCCCTGACGTCGCCCTGCAGGTCGCCCGTCGCTACGAGCTGTCCAGTCTGGGCCTGTACGACTACCTGTTCGCCTCCGCGCCGACATTGGGCGCCGGACTGGCCACCTGCGGGCCCCACATCACCGCGGTCACCACCAACCACCGGTTCGACCTCATCGCCGAAACGGAGAACGAATCCACCCTCTACCTCGAGATGCTCGACGGCGAAGGACGTGGACGGGATCACACCCAACTGTGGGGTCTGTCGGCCGTCCTGAGCCGCGCCCGCCGGGTCGTCGAGGAACCCTTGAACCCGGTGCGCGTCTCGCTGCGCCAGGCCGCTCCCCCGGATGTCGACAGCTTCCGCGACGTATTCGGTTCCGCCACGCTGGAATTCGAGGCCCCCACCGACTCGATGACTTTCCGCGCCGCGGACCTGGACTTGCCCTTGACCACCGCCGATCCGGTCCTGGCCGCGGTCCTGCGGCCACTGGCCGCCGCGCTGCCACCCCCGCCGACTCTCGCCTCCGCCTGGCCCGAACGGGTGGCCGCCGCGGTGGACGAGGCCATCGAGGCAGGGGAGGTCTCCCTGACCAGTGTCGCCCGGATCCTCACCGTCAGCCCTCGGACCCTGCAGCGACGACTGACCGAGGCGGGCACGACCTGGCGGGCCGAACTGGACCGGGCTCGCAGCGCCCGGTTGTCCCGAGCCGTGTCGCTCAGCGGCCCCAGGCAGGCCGAACTCCTCGGCTACTCCGATGCGGGCTCGTTGCGCCGGGCGGCCCGGCGCTGGTCCGCCCATCCGGCACGGAACCTCACGTCCTGAGATAGGTCGAGGCGATCCGCCAGAACATTTCCCGCTCCATCAAGTGGAACTCCCACCCATCGGTGATGTCCCGGAACGCGGTCACGATCCCGGCGACGTCGAAGTCGTCCCGGGTCGCGGTTCCCTTCGCCTCCAGCGCGGAAATCACATACGCGGTGGCACTCTCCCTCGTAACCGACACCGCATGCTCCCCTCGTTCGCACCACACGAACCGTAAGTCTCGAATTCCATCGAGGACGAGACAAGGACAGAATGCGCCAACCTCATGCCGAACGCGCCAACCTCGCCGCCCCTTCCCTGCTGCGGGCAGTTGAGCCAGCGAAGCATTCACCAGCCGGATCGTCTCACCCGGATCGCGGCTCCGAAGTCCGTGGCCGACACCGAGCCCGGTCACTGCCAGCAGCGCGAAGCCCACAGCCACCGAAATGCCGATGTGAGTGGCGGCGAGTCGCCATTTTCCAAGTCATTCAGTCGCCCGCTTCGCCCGAGCGCGACGTTTGCCCTCGTGCATGGCCTGCACCCTTGCGATCGGGATCGTATGTCCCTCCGCGATCAGATCCTCCGGAAGCGCTTGTGGGGCAGGCATTTCGGTCATCCAGGGATCACTGTCACCGAGCAGGTTGGGCACACTGCGCAGGGTGAAGTCGGCCGGGGTGACATCGTCGATATCGTTCCAGCGCAACGGAAACGACACCGGGACGCGAGGCCGGATACGCGGGCTGTATGCCGCGATGACGGTGGCACCGCCCGCCCGGGTGGAATCGAGGAAGACCTTGCCGTTGCGGTCTTCCTTGATGAACGCGGTGGTGCCGACGGACGGATCGATCCGCTCGGCGCGCGCCGCGATCGCCCTGGTCGCCGCAGCCGCGTCCTCGATCGCGATCCCCGGCTCCACCGGCACGAACACGTGTAAACCCTTGGCGCCACTGGTCTTCACCGCACCGTCGAGCCCGTCGGCGGTGAGCGCGGCCCGGATCAGGTGGGCACCCGCCGCGGCGTCGCGGAAGGTTTGTCCCGGCGACGGATCGAGATCGAGCACCAGATGCGTCGGCCCGGCACTGTGATCGACCGGCAACAAGGTCGGGTGGTACTCCACCGCACGCTGATTGCCGAACCACAACAGCGTCCGCTCGTCATTACCCAGCGCGTAGGTGACCTCCCGATGCGAACTCTCCGCCCACACCGTCACCCGTGGCACCCACTCCGGCGTGTACTTGGGCAGATTCTTCTGCATGAACGGTTCCTGCCCCGGCCGCACCCGCACCACCGACAACGGCCGATCCCGCAGCACCCGAACCAGCCGCTCCCCCGCGAACTCGAGATAGTCGGCCAGGTCCCGCTTGGTCGCCTCGGCCCCGTCGAACAACGCCTGATCGAGATTCGACATCTCGACCCCACCCCGCACCTCTTTGCCGGTCATCGCCCCACCTTCCCCCCGCCACCCGGGCAGGTCAACCACCAGGGCATTCACCGTGCCCGCTCGCCGCTTCGGCGAGGCGGGCCAGGCGGGTGAGGTCGGCGTGCAAGGCGGTTCGGCGGTCGTGGTGGGCTGGGGTGGACAGCCAGACCAGGCGGTCGAACCAGATCGGCATGGCGAGGACGCGGTAGGTCTGCGCGATGCGGGTGCCGGAGTCGGTGGGCTCGAGGGTGTAGCGCCATTCGGTGTGGTCGCCGTAGATGCCGCCGTGGGTGGTCCAGGCCAGTTCGCTGGGTGCCCGCAGGACGGTGATCGTGCAGGCGCGGCTCCAGCGCATGACGCCGGATTTGCTCTCGCCGGTAAATCGCGCGCCCACCGCCGGGCCGGTGGCGCCGTCGAGCCATCGCGCGCGACGGCATTCGTGGCTCCATTCCCCGACCCGGGTGACATCGGTGAGGATGTTCCACACGGCGCGCGGTGCGGCCGAGGTCATGGCCTCCTGACGTCCGCCCAATGTTGTTTTCAGCGCAGTGAATTCGCGGGTGCGCCACCGGCGGAAGGCTTGCCGCCGGTACCGGTGGATCATGAGGTGGAGAATGATCCAGCGCGGGAGCGCGGGGACCAGCTCGGTGATCGCCTGACGGTCCGCGCCGTCGAGGCCGTCGAGAATGAACAATCCCTGATCGGACAACTCGAGCGAGCCGAGCGGTTTCACGTTGTACTCGTCGTCCCAGCGGCGCCATTCGGCGTCGCTGATCGTGTCCGAGACGATCGGCATCATCTCGCTTTCCTCGCGTTCGAGGTGCGGAAACAGCAGCGCCCGCAATTCGTCCAGCGCCGCGATCAGTTGCTCGCGCGCGTCCGCGGAGTTCCGGTAGGCGGCGGCCGCCGACCTCAGCGCCGTCATCGCGGGCAGGATGGATCGGTGGTCGGCGTCCATCCGATCCAGCAGTGGCCGTGCGGCGAGATTGCGGGCGCGCACGACCGGATAGAGGTGCTCGTCCTCGGATTCGTGGTGGTGGTGCAGGAAATCCATCAGCCAGACGAGATGGCCGGCCACGGCCCGGCGTTGCTCGTCGAACGGGTACGGCCATTCGGCCAGGACTGACCTGGCCCGCTCGAGGTCACGTCGCATCGCGGTATGCACGATGCCCATGACGCGGGTGTCAGCGGGGCCGGTCGGGTCGGTGTCGGTGGTCATGATCGCGCTCCTCGTGGAGGTCGAGCAGCCGTATCACCATGGCGGCCGCCCAGTCCTGATACTGCTCGTGTGTCCATCCGGATCGGTCGGTCAGCAACAGATACATCTCGTTGCTGAAGATGCCTTGGATCCCGTCTGCCTCGATCTCGGTCAGCGACCTGCCCGCGGCCGCAGACACCAGCGCTGTGCGTGAAATCCGTTCGTCCGCACGGCATTTCGTGTCGAGCTCGCGCAGCTCGGCATGGCCTTCGGCCGCGATGTCGAGCGCGCGGCGCAGGCGTGCGGTGCGCCGGTAGATCGATGCCGCCACCGCGGCGAGTTCGGAGGCACGCTCGGCGAGCGGCCTGCCGCTCTCGATGTCGAACCAGGGCCGGTCGGCCAGTGACAGCACCGCGTCGTCGCCGACGACCGCGCGGTCGAGGACGGCCTTCAGCAAGGCCGCCTTGTTGCCGATCCTCGCGTAGATCGTTTCCACCGAGCATCCCGCCGCCTGCGCGATGTCACGCATCGAGGTGCCCTCCCAGCCGCGTTCGACGAAGAACCGGCTCGCCACCTCGAACACCGCCTGGCGGGTTCGCGCCGCCATGTCCTGGCGTAGCGAAGAGTCGTATCGACGAGAAGCACCGCTCACCCACCCATTGTGGAACGCGCATGTATTGAATACAAGCATGTTTGCCACCGCTAACATCCTCGACCTATCCGAGGAAAAAGGCGGTCACCAGCCGTTTTGGTCGATTGCCTGGTCGTCGGCTATCGTATGTTCCGCGCGGTTCACGCAGGTGAACTGTGGTTCTGGCCCCGTCGTCTAGCGGCCTAGGACGCCGCCCTCTCAAGGCGGTAGCGCGGGTTCAAATCCCGTCGGGGCTACAACGAACTCCCCGGTCATCGCGACCGGGGAGTTTTTTTGTACCCTCGGTGCGACATATTGACAGATGTTGCATCCTCCATACACTGAGGGAGATGTTGCACCGGGAGGTGACGTGACCGAGCAGACCACACTGGGCCAGCGCCTGGCGGATATCGCCGCCCGCCCCGACGTGATCACCGCGTTCAAGGCAGCGCGAACCGGGTTCCTGGCCGGCCGCAGGCTGGAGATGAAGGAACTCGCCGACGAGCTCGGCGTCAACCGGGCCACCCTGTTCCGCTGGGTCGGCGGCCGCGACGAGCTGCTGGCCGAGGTGATCTGGTCGGTGGCCGAACCGACCCTGCGCCGCGCCGTCGCGGCCGCGCCCGGACACGGCGCACGCCGGATCGCCACGGTCCTCGGCGATTTCGCCCAGGCCGTCAACACCTCCGACGCCTTCCGCCAATTCCTGCGCCGCGAACCCGAACGCGCGCTGCGACTGCTCACCACCAGGGCAGGCTCGGTGCAGCGACGCTTCGTCGCCGTCATCGCCGACCTGCTCACCGAGGAGATCTCGGCGGGCACCCTCGATCCGCCGCTGCCGGTGCCCGAACTGGCACTGCTGCTGGCGCGGATCACCGAGACCTTCATCTACGCCGACGTCATCAGCGGCGAGGAACCCGACGCGGCCAAGGTCGTCCAGGCGTCGCTGGTTCTGCTGGGCGAACGGCCCGGACAGTAGAACACGAAAGGAAACCCATGCAGCGCACCATCTACACCGAGGACCACGAGGCCTTCCGCGCCTCGGTCGCCGAATTCGTCAAGCGCTCGATCGAGCCCAACGCCGAACGCTTCGCCGAAGAGCGCGCGATCGACCGTGAGACCTGGCTGGCCGCAGGCGAACTCGGCTACCTCGGGCTCGGTGTGCCGGAGGAGTTCGGCGGCAGCGACGCGGGCGACTACCGGTTCAACGCGGTGCTCGGCGAAGAACTCGCCAAAGCCGGTGCGGCACTGTCGTCTTCGTTCGGCATCCACTACGACGTGTGCGCGCCCTACCTGGTGGAGCTGACCACCGACGAGCAGAAGCGGCGCTGGCTGCCCAAGTTCTGCACCGGCGAGATCGTCACCGCGATCGGCATGACCGAGCCGTCGGGCGGCTCCGACCTGGCCGCGCTCAAGACCACCGCGGTCCGCGACGGCGACGACTGGATCATCAACGGCTCGAAGACGTTCATCACCAACGGTTTCAACGCCGACCTGGTGATCGTCGCCGCCCGCACCAGCCCGGAGAAGAAGGCCAAGGGCATCACGCTGTTCGCGGTGGAGAACGGCATGGACGGCTTCACCCGCGGCCGCAAGCTCGACAAGGTCGGCCAGCCCGAATCCGACACCGCCGAACTGTTCTTCGACAATGTCCGGGTCCCCGACGCCAACCGGATCGGCGAGGTCGACCGCGGCTTCATCGCGATGATGGAGCGCCTGCCGCAGGAACGCATCGGCGCCGCGATCTCCAATATCGCGCACGCCGAGGCGATTCTGGCCGAGACCCTCGCTTACGCCAAGGAGCGCAAGGCGTTCGGGCAGCAGATCGGCAGCTTCCAGTACAACAAGTTCCTCTTCGCCGAGCTGGTCACGAAAATCGAAGTGACGCAGGCGTTCGTCGATCAGGGCGTGGCCGCCCACGCCGAGGGCAAGCTCTCCGCGGTCGACGCCGCGAAGGCCAAGTGGTGGTCGGCGCAGATCCAGAACGACGTGCTCGACGCGTGTGTGCAGCTGCACGGCGGCTACGGCTACATGCGCGAGTACCGCGTCGCGCGGGCGTGGATGGACGCCAGGGTCACCAAGATCTGGGCGGGCTCCAACGAGATCATGAAGGAGCTCATCGGCCGCGATCTGGGCCTGTAGCAACGCCGCCGATCCCGGCGGGCCCGGAGGCGGTAGCGGAGCGTGACCACGCAGGGCCCTCGGGGGTCGGCGCCATGAGGTAGAGCGTCGCGCCCGGCTTAAGACCACCGGGCGCGACGCGACGCCGGTCAGTTCAGGATGATCGGCAACGCGGCCAGATCGTTCTGCGTGAGGACAGGCAAGTTGCCGAGCTCACTGTCGGGCACGGCCAGCCGCAGATCGGGGAACCGGGCGAACAGCGCGGGCAGCGCGATCGCGGCTTCCAGCCGGGACAGGGCGGCGCCGGGGCAGATGTGCGGGCCGTAGCCGAAGGCCAAGTGGCGGTTGGCGGTGGGACGGGTCACGTCGAACTCGTCGGCGGTCTCACCGTGCACGGCGGTGTCGCGGCCGATGGCACGGTAGGACATCACCACGCCCTCGCCCTTGGCGATCACGGTGTCACCGACGGTGATGTCCTCGGTGGCGAAGCGCATCAGCAGGTGCGAGACCGGGCCGTCCCAGCGCAGCGATTCCTCGATGACCTGCTTCCAGTCCACATCGCCGGCAAGGACTTTCGCCAGCTGCTCGGGTTCGCCCAGCAGTGCGCGCACGGTGTTGACGATCAAGCTCACGGTGGTCTCGTGCCCGGCGGCGACGAGGGCCTTGATATTGCCGATCGCCTCCTCCTCGGTGAGCGGCTCGCCACCCTCGTCGGCCACGATGAACGCCGAGGTGAGATCGTCACCCGGGTTCGCGATCTTCTGCTTGACCTGCTCGGTGAAGTACACGTCGAGCTCGCCGATCACGCGCAGCCGCTCGTCCTGCGGTGTCATCACCGAGAAGAACTTCTTGTACCACTCGAGCAGCTGGGGGTGGTCCTCGCGCTCGACACCCATCAGCTCGCCGACCACGCGCATCGGCAGCGGGTAGGCGAAGACCGACTTCAGGTCAACCGGCGCGCCGTCGGCGCCGGCGGCCGCGAGATCGTCGAGCAGTTCGAGGGTGAGCCGCTCGATCACCGGGCGCATCTCCTCGAGCCGCCGCGGCGCCAGGGCCTGGGCGGTCTTGAGCCGCAGCCTGCGGTGCTCGGCGCCGTCGACGTTGAACATGGAGCGGTCGACATCGACCATGCCGATCAGCGGCCACTGGTTGGTGACCACGCCGTCGGTCCACAGCTTCCACGCGTGGATGTCCTTGACCAGGCGGGAGTCGGTCGTCAGCTGACGGGCGATCGCGTGGTCGGTGACGGTCCAGGCGGGCACGCCGAGCAGGTCGATCCGGGCGAGCGGACCTTCGGCGCGTAGTCGGGCGGTCTCTCCGTTGAGGTCACCGACCATGGGATCGATGGCGAAAGGGCACTGGGAACTCACGACTAACCTCCGACAGGTCTAACTGGTGTGAAACGTACGGGCAGTGCGGTCATGCCCCGAAGGAAAGCCGAAGGTCGCCGGGTGAGTTGGTCGGCGGGGACAGCCAGGTCGACATCGGGGAGCCGGTCGAGCAGCACCTCGATCCCGGTCCTTGCGATGATCTCGGCGATCTGCTGCGCCGGGAAGGGGCAGCGGTATTCGCCGTAACTGAACGCGAAGTGCGCGTTGTTGCCGGTCGGCACCGTGTCACCGTCGGTGAACGACTGGCGGATGTGCGGGTCGAGATTGGCCGCGGCCAGGCCGAGCAGCAGCATGTCGCCGGCCCGGATGGTCTGATCGGCCAGGCGGGTGTCGCGCGCGGCCCACCGCCCGGCCAGGATCGAGGTCGGGCCCTCTTCCCAGAGCACCTCGTTCATGGCCTGGCCGACGCTGCGCCTGCCGCCACCGAGGGCCGCGGAGAAGCGATCATCGGTGAGCATCAGCCGCATGGAGCTGCCGAGCCAGTCGGCGGTGGTGAGGTGACCGGCGGCGGTGATCGCCATCAGGTCGTTGGTGTACTCCTCGTCGGTGAACGGCTCGAGATCGGCCAGCATCAGCGACACCAGATCGCCTGCGGGCCTTGCCTTCTTGGCCGCGAGCAGCCGCGCCATGTGTTCACCGAAGCGCATGTGCCCGGCTTGGGCGTCCGCGCCGCCGTCGGCGAGGGTCTTCATCGTCAACGCGAGGTCGGCGGCGTCGGTGTCGGGCAGGCCGAGGATGCGGCCCAGCGCCAGCACCGGCAGCGGTTCGGCGAACTCGGCGATCAGGTCGGCGCTGCCGCGACCGCAGAAGTTGTCGACCAGCCGGTCCGCGAGTTCCTCACAGGCACGGCGCAATTCGTAGTGATCCACCGCGTCGAGAGCCGGTTCCACCATCGCGAGGTGCCTGCGGTGCTCGGCGCCGGCGGTGAAGTAGATCGAGGGCATTGGCTGTCCGACCATCGGCAGCAACGGCCAATCCGGTGGCACCCGGCCCCACTGGTTCCACAGCGACACATCGCGCGGGAACAGCAGCGGATCGCTGGTCACCTGATGCAGTTCGCGGTAGCCGATGATCAGCCAGGCGGGGAAACCGCCGGGCAGTTCGACCGCGACCACCGGACCGTGATCGCGGCGCATCCGGCGGTAGACCTCGTGCGGTTCGATGTGGAATTCGGGACCGCTCAGCGGCACCGCGCCGGTGATCGGGCAGGCACCGGTGCCGGTGGGTGTGCTCATGAGACCGTCTCCCCGTGCGGAACAGCGGAATACAGGTGTTCGACCAACGCGATCAGCACCTGTTTGCTCGATTCGCGCGAGCGCGCGTCACACATCAGCAGCGGCACCGCGGGGTCGAGGTCGAGCGCGTCGCGCACGTCCTGCGGTGCGTGCGAGGCACCGAAGTCGTTGCAGGCCACCACGAACGGGGTGCCCTGGTGTTCGAGCCGGTCGATCGCGTACCAGGAGTCGCTGATCCGGCGCTGGTCGACCAGCACGATCGCGCCGAGCGCGCCGGTGAACAGCCGGTCCCACAGGAACCAGAACCGTTGCTGCCCCGGCGCGCCGAACAGATACAGCACATGTTCGTCGTCGAGGGTGATCCGGCCGAAGTCGAAGGCGACGGTGGTCGTCGACTTGCCCGGCACGCCGGTGGCGTCGTCGATCCCGACACCGACGTCGGTCATCGTCGCCTCGGTGTCCAGCGGCCTGATCTCGCTCACCGATTGCACCAATGTCGTTTTGCCGACACCGAATCCACCGATGACCACGATCTTCAACCCGTGCTTCGCCGTGCTGTGCAGCGGCGCGCGGGACCGCTCGGGCGCGATATCAGAGCTTGCGAAGTCCAACGAGCACCTTCTCGAGGGTGGAGGCATCCAGCGACATCGCCGCCGACAGCGGCGGCCGAACGGTGATCTTGCCCGCGTGCAGCAGATCGGCGAGCAGAACCGTGGCGACCCCGACCGGCAGGCGCAGTTCCGCCGCGATCTCCACGACCGCCGTCGGCGCCCGGCACATGTCCAGGATCGCCACCTGCTCCGAGGTCATGCCCGCCGACGGCGCCGATTCGCTGACCACCAGGGTCACCAGGTCGAAATCCTCGGTGGCCGGGGCGCGCCCGCCGGTCAGCGTGTAGAACCGGTCGGGATCGTCGTCACGGCCCGCCCTGGTCAATTCGGCACTCCGCGTCTCGGCTGGGCAGCCATATGCTCGCCGAGCTGTTCGACCAGTTCGTGCATGGTGTGCCCGACCAGGCCCGCGTCCGCGTCCTCGGCCGCCACCACCGCTAAGTGCGCGCCGCTGCCCGCCTCGACCACGAACAGGATGCCGCCGTAGAACTCGGTCATCGACTGGCGGACTCCGCCACGCCCGTCACCGAACTCGACGGAAGCCCCGTGCGACAGGCTCTGGAAGCCGGCGGCGATCGCGGCCAGCTGATCGGCGCGGTCCACGTCGAGTTCCGGTGTGTGGCAGATCTTGAGACCGTCGCCGGACAGCAGCAGTGCGTGCCGGGTACGTGGGGTGCGGGCGAGCAGCTTCTCGAGCAGCCAGCCGAGGTTCGCTGCGGCGGTGGTGGTCATCGGTCCTCCATGGGGTCGGGAGCAGTGGCGGCGCTGCCTGATCGGTGGCCTGACTGGTGCGGCCCACGGCCGGGGGCGGACCGCTGGAACGCGCCGAGAGCAGCCGGCTTCGTCGGTGCGGGTTCGGCGGCCTGCGTGGTGGTCAGGCCTTCGGGGTGGACTTTGGCCAGGGTGTCGCCCCTGCGCCGTTTGGGCAATGCGGGTGAGGTGGACACCGCGGGCGGGGCAGCGTCGGCGCCGGCCTGGCGGGCGTGCTGACCGATGGTCTCGGTCCATCCGAGCTCGGTGGTCTCGGTGGGCCGTGTGTGCTGTGGGCGTGGCGTCGGTGTGTCGAACTGGCTCAGGGTGCCGAGCTGGGTGTCGGCGCGACGCGGGGTCGGCGCGGACAGCTGGGTGCCGCCACGGCTGCGGCTTTCTGCGCGGGCGGTGAGTTCGCGCGGGACAACGACGACGACGGCGGTACCGCCGATCGCCGACGGCCGGTACGACACGGTGAGGTCGTGTTTGCGCGCCAGGTTGCCGACCACCGCGAGGCCGAGCCGCGTCCCCGACAGCGAAGCCAGGTCGGCACCCTTGCCCTTGTGGTCGCGGCCGCTGACGGCGGCCTCGGCGCGGCGCAGCGCGGAGTCGCTCATCACGAGTCCGCTGTCCTCGATCGTGATCACCACGCCCGCTGGCACTTCCGCGGCGTAGACGTGCACCTCGGTGGTGGGCGGGGAGAAGTTGCAGGCGTTGTCGAGCAGTTCGGCGAGGCTGTGCATGACGCCTTCGGCGGCGTGCCCGGCGATGCCGACCTCGGCGACGGCCCGCAGCCGCACGCGCTGGTAGCCGGCCACCCGGCCCATCGCGCCGCGCAGGATCGATTCCATCGCGATCGGTTTCGCCCACCGGCGACCGGTGCGGGCGCCGCTGAGCACCGCGATGCTGTCGGCGAGCCTGCCCGTCTGCGCGGTGCGGTGGTCGATATGGAGCAGGTCGGTGAGCACCCGCGGGTCGGCGTGCCGGTGTTCCATCTCGCGCAGTTCGGCCAGCATGCTGGTGGTCATGGCCTGGATGCGGCCCGCGGCACCGGCGAAGGCGGCCAGCGCGGCGGCGCCGCGGCGACCGTTCTCCTGGGCTTCCCAGGCGTAGTGGGTGGCGTGTTCCTGGGCCTGCGCGATCCGCTGACTCGCCTCGGCGACGGTCGCGGCGAGCTGCTGTTCAGCCCGCTGGGCTGTGTCCTTCGCGGCATTGGCCCTGGCCCGCTCCCGCAGCGCGACGAACACTGCGGGACAAGCGATCAGCGCTACAGCGAGCGCGGCGGCGAGTACCGGGATGCCGACAGCGGGTGGCGCGTAGATCGCGGTCACGAAGGCGATCACCACGACCACCACTCCGGCGCCGAGTACCACGTAACCGGCAGGCCCCGCGCTCGCCCCGCGCCCGGTATCCTCCCCCGGCGATGCAGCCGCCTGCTGCACGATCGACCCGACTTCCGCAGTACTCACAGGCCCCCAACCACCAATCGTCAAACCAAACACGCAGCACAGCAGCCCGTTTCGATATCGGAGGCGAGCATATCGAGCCCTCGCCCCGACTGCCACTCGTGCCCCGAGGGTTCATCACGTGTTCGATTTCGATTCGTTACCGAATCGCAAAGTGCGCAGTCCCGCGACCTGCGGTTATGCCAGAATCGCCTGGCCGATCGCCGCCGCCATCGCCGCGTAGCCGGAGTCGTTGGGGTGCAACTGATCACCACTGTCGTAGGTCTCGGCGAGCCGGGCAGGGTCGGTGGGATCGGCCATCGCGCGGTCGAGATCGACCACCGCGTCGAAGGCGCCCGCCGAGGTGATCCAGCTGTTCACCTCCATCCGGAGGCGATCCTTGTCGGCCGAGTAGTACGGCGACCCCGCGAACGGCAACAGCGTCGCGCCGATGACCCGGACGCCCGCCGCCCGCGCCTGGGCGATCAGCTCGCGATACCCGGCGACGAGCTGTTCGGCCGAAACCTGCGGGGAGAGCTGCCCGTCCGGGCCGGCCAGGCCGGCGAGGCCGATGTCGTTGATGCCGATCAGGATGACGGCCGTGCTCACCCCCGGCTGTTCGAGGACGTCGCGGCGGAAGCGGGTGAGCGCGCTGTCGCCGAGGACGGTCGAATCGGTGAGCAGCCGGTTGCCGCTGATCCCCGCGTTCACGACCGCGCCAGGTCGCCCCGCGGCGGTGAGGTGACGGGTGAGGTGGTCGGGGTAACGCTGGTCGGCGTCGATTCCGGAGCGGTAGCCGTCGGTGATCGAATCACCGAACGCGACAGTGACATCGCGAGCCCGGCCGGGGCGGACGGTATCGATGCCCGCCAGGTAGTACCAGGATTGGGAGGACTCGGTGAAGGCAGCGGCGTCCGGTGCGGCGGTGTGGTCGCCGGTGGCACGGTAGCTCGTCGCGGCGGCCTGGGCGTGCTGGGTGGCGGGTCCGGTGGGCTCGGCGAAGTACAGCGTCACCGTGATCGCTTCCCCCGCCGCGATCGGCGTGGTCACGAGATCGCTGGAAATCTCTGTGCCCGGGGCGATCTCGAATGCCGCTGCCCCGGTGACGGTCAATCGACTCACCGTCTCCGGGATCACGGCCGCGCCGCCCGCGCTCCGGGCGACCGTCGCGCCCGCGACGGCGAGCGGTGTCGTGCCATACCTGTTCGACAACCGGACCCTGACCTGCGGTCCACCGTCGGACAGCCGAACCACTTTGGCGGACAGACTGATCGGCGAAGCCCTCGGCCGACCAGTTCGGCGTCACCGCGGTGGCGGGGTGCTGGACCGCGGCCGCCCACGCACCCGACCACTCCGGCGCCGGGGTTTCGGCACCGCACGCCACCAGGGCTGACGTGGTCGCGCCCGCGACGAGCAGGGCAGCGCGACGTGCGAGCACCGTCGCCCGCTTGTCCGTAGCGGCGGGCTCCATGACGGCTCCGTCGACCTCGATCTTCATGTCCTACTCCTTGCTCATCGGATGCGTGAACTCAGCGTATGAGCACAGAGTGAGACAAGAAATCATCTGGAATCTTGCTCAGATGTCCATTCGTCTCGCAGAGTATGGTTTCTGACATGGATCTACTCAGCGACGTGTTGGCCACCGCGCGCACCGGGCGTCCCGCCTCCGGCATGTTCGTTCGCCACGCGCCGTGGGGGCGGGCGTATCCGCGCGTGGACGGTGCGGGGTTCCATGTGGTTCTCCAGGGTTCGTGCTGGTTGACGCGGCCCGATGCGGAGCCGATCGCGCTGGGCGCGGGCGACGCGGTGTTCATGCCGCGCGGTGTCGCCCACGATCTGCTCGACCAGCTCGACAGCCGGATCACCGAGGCGGCCGGACCCGGCGACATCCGGTTCGTCGACGGTCCCGGCGCTCCCGCGACGCTGCTGTGCGGTTCCTATCAGCTGGCCGCCGACCGCACCCACCCGCTGCTGACGGAACTGCCCGAGGTGGTGCACATTCCGGCCCGGCTCGGCACCCATCCGTCGCTGCGCGCCGCCGTCGACCTGCTCGCCGGCGAGCTCACCGATACCCGCCCGGGCGCCGACGCCGCGATTCCGCCACTGCTGGATCTGCTGCTGCTCTATCTGCTGCGCGCCTGGCTCGCGGAGACCAAGGAGTCGCCGGGGTGGGCCGCCGCTGTCGCCGACGCCGACATCTCCCGAGCGCTGCGCGCCATC
The DNA here is from genome assembly GCF_053608285.1 of Nocardia sp. NPDC055053. NCBI lineage: Bacteria > Bacillati > Actinomycetota > Actinomycetes > Mycobacteriales > Nocardiaceae > Nocardia > Nocardia sp. NPDC055053. Next base: position 284,759 of record NZ_JBSGVD010000001.1, read on the forward strand.
CATGACGACCCCGCGCACGGCTGGACCGTCGAATCCCTGGGCGCCCGAGCGGGTCTCAGCCGAGCCGCGTTCGCCCGGCGGTTCACCAGTCTCGTCGGCGAACCGCCACTGACCTATCTCACCCGCTGGCGCATGCTCGTCGCCGCTCGCCTGCTCCGCGACACCGACCGGCCGCTGGCGACGGTGGCCCGGCACAGCGGCTACGGCTCCGAATACGCCTTCGGGAAAGCGTTCAAACGTGAATTCGGCACGGCCCCAGGGCGTTATCGCGCGACCGGCGCGGCGGTCCTGGTCGCGGGTGCGCGGTAAACGGTCAGGCGAGGACGGCGGTGGCCTCGACTTCGACCATGAGGTCGGGTTCGCCGAGCGCGGCGACGCCGAGCAGGGTGATCGGCTTGACGGGGTCGACGCCGAGCTTGGCCGCGGCGCGGGCGACGCCTTCGCCGAGGAGCGGGAACTTCTCGGGGCCCCAGTCCACGACGTAGATGGTCAGCTTCGCGACATCGTCGAAGCTTCCGCCGATCTCGGCCAGCGCGGTGCCGATATTGAGGTAGGCCTGCTCGACCTGGGCGGCGAAATCACCGGCGCCGACCGGGTTTCCGTCGGCATCGCGGGCGACCTGGCCTGCCAGGAAGACCAGCCGCGAGCCCGTCGCGATCGACATTTGCCGATATACCTCGGGCTTGGGCAGCCCCTCCGGATTCACCAGTTCCACAGCCATGGTTGTTAACATAGCATTGATATGTAATCTGAGGCTATGGCCAGGACGAAGAATCCCGCGGTGCGGGCGATGCTGATCGAGCGGGCGGCGCAGTTGCTGCGTGAACGTCAGCCGGTCACGCTGCGTGGACTCGTCGCGGGGACGGCGGTGTCGACGATGGCCGTCTATACCTATTTCGACGGGATGGACGGGCTGTGGCGCGCCGTCCGGCAGGAGGGGTTCACCCGGCTGGCGGCGCGACTGGCCGAGGTGCCCGACACCGACGACCCGGTGCACGATCTGGCCGCGCTCGGCAGTGCCTACCTGGCCAACGCGCTCGCCAACCCCGATCTGTACCGGGTGATGTTCGACGCCGGGTTCGCGCTCGAGGATGCCCCGGCCGCCGATGCCACCCTGGAACGTCTCGTCGTCGCGGTTGAATCGGCCAGGGCGACAGGCCGTTTCCGCTCCGACGTCGAGCCGCTCGACCTGGCGACCCAGAGCTGGACCATCGGGCACGGGCTGGCGGGCCTGGTCGCGACCGGCCCACTGCCACCGGCCGCCCTGGGCTACGGCATTCCCCTGCTCACCGCGTTGTTCGTGGCGGCGGGTGATGCTCCCGAGCGGTGTGCGCGGTCGGTGGCGTCGGGTTGGCGCGTCAGTTGAGTTCGCCCACAGCTGCTTTCGTCGCTTCCGCGACGAGTTCGTTCGACGGTTCGGCGTTCTGCTCCGATTTGGTGGACAGGACGGCGAGCACGAGTGGCGCGCGGCCCGGCGGCCAGGCCACGGCGACATCGAGTGCCGAGCCGTAGGCCGGGGTGCCCGTCTTGTCGCCGACCACCCAGTCCCCGGGCAGGCCCGCCTTGATCCGTTTGGCCCCGGTGACACTGGCTTTCAGCCATGCGGCGAGCTGGGTGCGTTCGGGTTCTTGTAGTGCGGTGCCGACGACGAGGGCTCGATAGCTGGCGACCAGCGCCGTGGCCGTGGTGGTGTCGCGTTCGTCGCCGGGGATCGCGGTGTTGAGTTCGGGTTCCCAGCGGTCAAGGCGGGACACGGTGTCCCCGAGCGTGCGCAGGAAGGCGGTGAAACCTTCGGGGCCGCCGAGCAATCGGAGCAGCATGTTGCCAGCGGTGTTGTCGGACCGGGTGATCGCGGCATCGCAGAGCGCGGTGACGGTCATGCCCGTGTCGACGTGCTCGGCCGTCACCGGGGAGTTCACGACGATATCGGCGGCGGTGTAGCGGATCACCTGGTCGAAGTAGCCGGTCGACAACGGATGGGCTCGCAGGAGACCGCCGCAGGCAAGGCCTTTGAAGGTCGAGGCCATCGGGAAGCGTTCGTCGGCGCGGTAGGTGACGGTGCGGTCGGAGCCGGTGTCGACCACCGACAGGCCGAGGCGGGCGCCGTAGGTCATTTCCAGGGCGGCGAATGTGGACGTGGCCGTCGACGTCTCGGGGGTGGCGGTGGCACCGGTGCTGTTCGAACAGGCGGTGAGGACGACGGCGGACAGCGCCAGCGCGGCGGCGGCGAGGCGCCCGCGGCGAGTGTTGATCACGGAGGGAGTCACCACTGCACCAGATCACCGCGGGCTGCGGCCAGGCCAATACCGGAGACCCGCGAGTCCTAGTCGCCTTCGATATCGACGCAGGTCGCCGACAGGACAGGGGCGAGAACAGTGGTCCGCCCGCGGCCGATCGGGGGTGGTCGCCGTTCACGCGCTGGTTCAATGGCCGACATGGATCTGCTGCGTCATCTCCGGTTCTTCGTCGCAGTCGCCGACGAGGGCCACTTCGGGCGGGCGGCAGCCGCGCTCGAGATGACGCAACCGCCGCTGTCCCAGGGTCTGCGGCGGCTGGAACAGCATCTCGACCTCGAGCTGATCCACCGCACCAGTCAGGGCGCGATGCTCACCGCCGCGGGTAGGCAACTGCTGCCACGGGCCCGGCTGCTCGTCGACGACGCCGATCGGCTGCTCGCCGAATCGGAGCGGATCGCCCAGCGCAGCGGGACGGTACGGTTCGCGGCCACGGCGGCGCTGCCCGACCGGTTGGTCGCCGCGTGCGTCACCGCACTGCGTGCATCCGGCGGCACGGTCTCCACCGCGCTCGGCCCGACCGTCGACCTCGTGACGGAGGTCAGGGCCGGGGTGTGTGATGTCGCGGTGATCGAGCATCCGGCGCTGGTCGACGGCGTCGATGCCGGGCCGGTCGTGAAGCTGCCGCGCTGGCTGGTCGTGCCCGCCGAGCACCGCACCACCACCGCCGAACGCCCCACCTTCCCGATGCTCGCCGGTCTGCATTTCGCGCATCCGGCCCGCGCCGCCAATCCACCGGCCTTCGACACCGTGCTCGACCTGCTGCGCGAACGCGGGCTGGACGCGACCACCCTGACCGCCCCCGACGACCGGGCCGTACTGGCCGCGGTCGCCGCCGGCACGAGTTTCGGTCTCACCGCCACCCCACCGACGCCGACACCCGGTGTCGCCTGGCTGACGCTCGCCCCGCAGTCGGTTGCCTTGCGGGTCAGGATCATTCGCCGTGCCGATGCCGCCGCACATGCCGGCGTCCTGGATCGGGTGCTCTACCGGGAGCGGCTGCGATGAGCTCGGCGGCCGAGCGGATCCGGGCCGTCTTCGCGGACGCGGGCTGCACCGGGTGGCTGCATGCCCGCCGCTGTGACGACTCCCCGGCCGAAGTGACGGTCGGCGGGCGTGAGCGGGTGGTCACCGCGTCGGTGTACAAGCTGCTGCTGTTCGTGGCGTTCTGCCGGCAGGTCGACGCGGGCCTGATCGATCCGGTCGCCCGGCTCACCGTCGACCCCGCCGACTGCACCCCCGGCCCGACCGGACTGGCCGCCCTGCGCGATCCGGTCACCCTGAGCCGGCGCGATCTGGCGACCTCGATGATGACGGTGTCCGACAACGCCGCCGCCGATGTGCTGCTCGGCGAGATCGGCCTCGCCGCGGTAGCGGATCTCCTCGACGAGCTCGGGCTCACCGAGACCCGCATCGTCGGCGGCACCGCCGACCAGCACCGCAGCCTGGTCCGCGACACCGACACCCACACCACCGCGGAAGCCTTCGCCGCCCTCGCCGACAACGACGAGGCCTGGACGGTCTCGGCCTACGACCCCTCCTACGCCAGCGCAACCACACCGGAGGAGATGACCCGGTTCCTGCGGCTGCTGTGGAGCGGGACCGTGTTGTCCACGGCGAGTACCGAATTCGTGCGCACCGTGATGGGCAGCCAGATCTGGCCGCACCGGATCGCGGCGGCCTTCCCGCATCGCGGTGTCCTCGTCGCGGGGAAGACCGGCACCATCGGCGTGATCCGCAACGAGGTCGCGGTGATCGAGTTCCCCGACGAAACCCCGGTCGCCGTAGCGGTTTTCACCCGTGCCGCCCGCGCCGACCCGGCCCTGCCCGTCGTCGACGCGGCCATCGGCGAAGCCGCCCGCATCGCCGTCACCGAACTACGCCGCCCCCGCTGACCCACCACGCCCGGTCGGTGATGGTTAGCATCAGCGTTCGTGGGTGGAGATTCTTCCGGCTTCGGCCGGGTGCAGATGGCCGGGATCGTGGCGGGGGTCGCCGGGGTGGCGCTGGCGGTGGCGGCTCCGTTACTGCCCGTTCAGCAGGAACGCGCGAGCCTGGATTGGCCGCAGCCGCAATCGATGCAACTCAGCGCGCCACTGGTGGACTACGTGCCGCTGGCACTGGACGCGAGCATTCCGTGCACGGCCCTGCGGGACATGACCGGCGCGACGGTGTTGTCGACGGTTCCGCCGCAGGCACCGCGAGCGGGATCGAAGGGTCTGGTCGCGCGGATCGAGGATCGCCCGGAGACGGGCCGGACTCTCGCCGTCGTGCTGCGGGATCGGCTGCTGCTCAGCGCGTCACTGGCCGATATCGCCGGTACGCCGGGGGATGCACCGCCGAGCGGTGTGCCGGGTTCGTCGCCAGGCGGGGGTCAACCGTCCGGCACCCCGCCCGCTGGTAGCGCCCAGCCTTCCGGCACCGAACCTTCGCGCAGTGGCCCGCCTTCCGGTGCCACTCCACCCGGTGGCACTCCGCCCGTCGGCGCGCCTCAGCCCGGCAGCGATCCGGGAGCGCCGTCCCCGGGCAATGCCGCGCCTGGCGACGGCCGGCAGATAACTGGACCGCCGCCGGGAGTCCCACCGTCAGCGACCAATCCGCCGACGGGCGCGCCGACGGGCAACCGCCCGCCGGGTGCCGATACGCCGCAGGGTGGTGGAACACCTGGTGCCGCATCGGAGAACGGGCAGGCTGCCCGATGCACGGCATTGACCATCACGTCGACCGCGACGAGTACGACCGCCGAACTCGTCGGCCTGACCAAGGCCGACGGTTCACCGATGCGGACGACCATCGATGCCGATGTGCGTCCGCAGATCGTGGGCGTGTACACCGAACTGGACCGGGGGCGGATCGGCGATGCGCGCCTGCATGCCGAGATCGATGCGCGGTTCTCGTCGAGTCCGAGCGGATGGAAGCTGGCGGCGATCATCGGTGCCGCGCTCTGCGCGCTGATCGCGCTGATCTGTCTGCACCGCAGCGATATTCGTGACGGGCGCAGGTCCCGGCGGATCCTGCCTGCCCGCTGGTGGCGGTTCACCGGTCTCGACGCGACGGTCGCGGGCACGCTGGTCCTCTGGCATGTGATCGGCGCGAACAGTTCCGACGACGGCTACATCCTGACGATGGCGCGGGCGTCGCGGGAGGCCGGGTATACGGCCAACTACTACCGCTGGTTCCAGGTCGCCGAGGCACCGTTCGGCTGGCCGTACGAGGTACTCGCGCAGATGACCCGGATCAGCGATGCCGGGTTGTGGATGCGGCTGCCCGCGCTGCTGGCCGGGCTGGTGTGCTGGCTGGTGCTCAGCCGGGAAGTGCTGCCGCGCCTGGGTTCCCGGGTCGCCGCGAGCACACTCGCTCGCTGGACCGCGGCCCTGGTGTTGCTGGCGATCTGGTTGCCCTACAACAACGGCCTGCGCCCGGAACCGTTGATCGCGGTCGGCGCACTGCTCACCTGGTGCTCGATGGAGCGGGCGATCGCGACCCGCCGCCTGCTTCCTGCCGCCGTCGCCGTCCTGATCGCCGCGTTCTCCCTGGCCGCGGGACCGACGGGACTGATCTGCCTGGCGGCCCTGCTGGCCGGTTCACGCCCTGTCCTGCGGACGATCATCGCCCGTGCCACCACAGGTTCGGGGTCCATATCGCTGCGTTATGCGGCGTTGCTGGCGCCGATCGCCGCCGCGGGCACCCTGGTGCTGGTCGTCGTCTTCGCCGACCAGACGTTCTCGACCGTGCTGGAGGCCACCAGGGTCCGCCAGCTCGTCGGCCCCGACATGTCCTGGTTCGAGGAACGCACCCGCTGGGATTCCCTGCTGTCGGTGAACCCCGACGGCTCCCTGGCCCGGCGATTCGGCGTCCTCGCCATGCTCCTGTGCCTGGCCGTCGGCATCCTGGTGACCCTGCGCCGCGGCGGCCGCATCCCCGCGACCGCCCGCGGCCCCGTCACCCGCATCCTCGCCGTCACCTTCATGGCGCTGCTGCTGATGATGTTCACCCCCACCAAGTGGACCCACCACTTCGGCGTCTACGCGGGCCTGGCGGGCGCCCTCGCCGCCGTCACGGCGGTGGCCCTGAGCCGCGCCCTGCGCCCGTACCTGCGCACCCTGTTCGCCGCGGCAGTCCTGTTCCTGCTGGCCATCTGCTGCACCGGCTCCAACGGCTACTGGTACGTCTCCGGCTACGGCGTCCCCTGGCCCGACCGACCCCCCACTCTCGGCGGCATCGAGGTCTCCACCCTCTTCCTCACCGCCACCGCCCTGACCCTGCTCGCCGCCCTCTGGCAGTACTACCGGGCCCCGGACGAGAACGCCCGATCGCTCGCAACACCAACAGCTACACGGAATTTCAGGTTCCCTGTGGTCGCCCCGCTCGCGGTGGCCGCTGCGGCGATGGTGCTGTTCGACGTGGGATCACTGGCTACGGCGGCTGTCTCGCAGTACCCCGCGTATTCGGTCGGGCTGTCGAACCTGCGCACGCTGACCGGCGATCAGTGCGCGATGGCCGATGACGTGCTGGTCGAGACCGATACCGCCGACTCGCTCCTCACGCCGTACACCGGCACGGTCGCCGACGGGCTCGCCGCCGAGAACACCGGCTTCACCCCGAACGGAATCGGCAGCCTCGCTCCTGATCCCGGCCCGGGTCAATCATCCGCTCCCCCATCGGGTTCAGGTCCCGCGCCCGGCGGACCAGGCGGCGCAGGCCCAGGAGGCGGCACCCCCGGTGGCCCCGGCCCGGGCGGCGGTGGGCCTGGCAGCTCAGCACCGAGCAGCCCCGGCGGATCGGTTCCCGGTGGCGCGGGCGGACCGGCTCCGGGTGGACCGGGCGCTGCACCTGGCGTCAACGGCAGCACGGTGGCGCTCCCCTTCGGACTCGTCCCGGAGCGCACTCCGGTGCTCGGCAGCTACTCCACCGGCGCACCGCAGCGCACCCAGTTGACCACCCAGTGGTACCGGCTGGATCTGGCTGCCACACAGCGGGATCCCGCGTATCGGGTGCTGATCCTGACCGTCGCCGGGCGCATCGAATCCGTGGCGCCGGACGGTTCCCGCCTGCCTGGTCAGCGGGTGCGGGTGGAGTTCGCCCAACGTGCGGACGACGGAACCGTCACGCCCCTGGGCGATGCCACGCCGCCGACGGTCGGCGGCGCACCGGGCTGGCGCAACCTGCCGATCGACCTGGATCAGGTGCCCGCGGGCACCACGGCGGTCCGCCTCGTCGCCGAGGCCGGTGAACCCGATCCGATGCAGTGGCTCGCGGTCACTCCGCCGCGGCTGCCGAAACTGTCGACGCTGAACACCGTGGTCGGCAGCACCGATCCCGTGCTCGCGGATTGGCATGTGGGACTGGCCTTCCCGTGCCAGCGCCCGTTCGACCACCGCACCGGTGTCGCGGAGATGCCGCTGTGGCGGATCCAGCCGGACAAGCTCAACGCGCAGGTCTCCGAGACCTGGCAGGGTGACACCGGCGGCGGGCCGCTCGGCTGGACCGGCATGCTCATGCAGTCGCGCACCATCCCGGCCTACCTCGCCGACGACTGGACCAGGGACTGGGGCGAACTCCAGCGCCTGACCCGCCTGGTCGCCGCACCACCGGCCGAGATCACCGTCCGCGAAGACAGCGTGTGGGGCTGGGCGAACGAAAGCCCCATCAGGACAAGCTGATACGGGGTTCCGGTAGCAATCGCCCGAAGAACAACAGAGGTGGTATTTGTCGACGAGTTCGGCCTCGAGCAGGGTGTGCGATAGCGACCCGGTGCCGAACTCAGCATCGCCACTCGAAAAGCGACCCGACAAGCGGTACTCGGCAACGCAGCGCTGAGCGACAGCTCACGGTGATCACCACGCTGTGCGTCACTGCGATATCGCGGCCTGTGAGACCGTCTCCAGGAACAACTCCACGACAGGATCCGGTCCCCCGGTCGGCCACATGAGGCCGTACTCGATCGGGGGCGCGTCGCGGAAGGGCACGAAGACCGTCTGCGGCCAGGCATGGAAGGTAGCGGCTTGTAACGCGACCGGACTGACGCCGACGCCCTGGCTGACGTGAACCAGCACCTCGGCCCAGAAGTTCGTCGCAGGGCCCTGCGGAATCGGCCGCCCGGTGGGAGTGCGCCGTGGAAAGTGGTGGTCCATCCAGTAACGCGGAACGAGTTCGCCGGCGATGGTGACCAATGTCGTGTCGGCCAAATCCTCCAGCGACACCGACCCTTGTCCGGCGAACCGGTGTTCTCGCGGCACCAGCAGGCCCCGCGGTTCGGAGAACATGATCGGGCCCGTGGTGATATCGGGTTCGGCGATCGGGAACTCGGTGAGCTGCACATCCACCGCGCCTGAACGCATGCGGCCGAGCGGGTCGGTCAGCTGGATCTCCGCTATCTCGACAGCGATGTCCGGGTACCGCACGCGGAAGACTTTCGCCGCCTGTGCGATCAGATTTCCGCACCAGGGTGTGGAAAAACCAACCGTGATGGCACGTCTCAGGTGGCCGCCCCGGCTTGCCGCGAGAACGCTGGCCGAGATCTGGTCGTAGGCGGGCCGCAATTGGTCGCGCAGTTGCTTGCCGAGCGGTGTGAGTCGAACGCTGCGGCTGTTGCGTTCGAACAGTGGCGCGCCGATGCGGCGTTCCAGCTTGCGGATCGCTTGGCTGATGCGCGGCGTGCTCACGCACAGACGCGTTGCCGTCCTGCCGAAGTGCAATTCCTCGGCGAGGGTGAGAAAAGCCTCCAACTCGAGACGTTCCAGCATGGACAATACCCAGCCATTTCGGTTCAGCCGCGGGCCAGTTCCTCGGCCATTCGGGCCGTGATGGTGGTCAGCACGCGGGCTGTGATCGCCAGGTCCTCGGGTGCGACCACACCGTAGGCGGCTGTCACGATCGCACCGGATTCGGCGCGGACCTTGTCGGCGAGGGACTTGCCCGCGGCGGTAGGCTCGAGCAAACCGTCCGAAATGACGTGCAGCAGGCCGCTATCGAGCAGTGCTTGCAGGCTGGACTCGACGTCGGCGGGATCCCACCGGGTGAGACCGGCTATCCGGGTGATGTGGGCGGCCCGCTCGACCGGCTCGGGTGCTGCCAATGTCTGGTTCAGCACGATCCACTGCTTCTCGTCCAGGGTGGTGCCGGCGAGTGCTCGGGTCAGGACCGCCGTGTGGTGCTTCTCCGCCTGGCCGATGATCGCAGGGTTCAGCGTGGCCGGGACGGCGACGGCGGACGGAGCCGAATCGGTCGTGCTCGTAGCCGCGACCGTGGTGTTCGAGCGCGGCCCGGCCTCGCCCATCGCTCCGTTGCAGCCGGCGAGCAGTAGCGCCGCACCAACGACCGAGACCGCGACGCCGACGGTGACAGTTCTTGTGAACATTGTGAAACCCATTCCTATTCAGGTGCTTCAGATACCGATCGGGTTCAGGCGTGGGCCAGTTCGTCGGCCATGCGCGCGGTAATAGTCACCAGCACGCGGGCTGCGATGGCCAGCTCCTCAGCGGAGACCGCGCCGTAGGCGGGGCCCAAGATCTTGCCGGACACGCCGCGCACCTGGGCGACCGTGTCGCGACCGGTCTCGGTGATTTCCACCTGGCCGCCGGCTGATTCGGCTAGCAGCCCACCCTCGATCAGGGCGGTGACGGCGTCGGCGACAGTGGCGGGTTCCCACTGGGTCATCCCCGCGACCGTGGCGATGTGGACAGAGCGCTCGACCGGGCCGGCGGCCAGGGCCTGGTTCAGGGTGATCCAGCGCTGCTCGTTGAGCGTGGTGCCGGACAGGGCGCGGGTCAGGATGGCCGTGTGGTGCTTCTCGGCCTGGCCGATGATCGCCGGGTTCAGGGTGGCGAGGGCGGTGGTGCTCATTGCGATCTCCTTGTTCGGGGTGGTACTCGATGATGACGCCAATACTGACACTAAGTTCCATATCTGCGCAAGTGTCAATTAGCACTCAGTATCTTTCGTGCTGGAGGTTCGCCTTTGCGTTAGGCTCCTGATATGCCGATCGACGACCGCGCTCTGCCACTGCGTGAACGCAAGCGGCTCCGCACCCGCCGGGCTCTCGCCGACACCGCCCTGCGGTTGTTCGCGGAGAAAGGCTTCGCCGCCACCACCATCGAGGAACTGGTCGACGCGGCAGAGGTCTCTCGCAGCACTTTCTTTCGCGCCTTCCCCACCAAGGAGGCCGTCGCCATCGAGGCCGAAACCGAGCTCTGGACGGGCTATCTCGACGCCCTGGCCGAGAGCGACCTCACCGGGCCGGTCCTCACCGCACTACGCGAGGTCCTCATCGACGCTGCCGCCGCGCTCCCGGAGGACTGGGACGAGCGCTACATCACTACCCGTCGACTGGCCCTCACCGCACCCAGCGTGCTCGGCCATATCGACTACACGCGCTCCGGTGTGGAGAATCAGGTCGTCGCGCAGCTGACCGCCAAACTCGCCCTCCCGGAGGGTGACCTGCGGCTCCGTATCCTCGCCGAACTGGCCACCACCGCCTGGAGCCACGCCGGCCGCGGCTGGGTCGCCGCCAACGGCACCGGTGGCCGAGCCAACCTCGCCAACCGCCTGCACGAAGCCTTCGACGCCATCCCCGACGCACTCCAACTGTCGACGTGATTCTGTTGCCACTCGCCCCACTGAGATCTACGGTCCGACCTCCGGCACCAACCAAACAGAAACCGCCGTTGCCTCCAGGGAGGCAACGGCGGTTTCGCTTGCGGGACAGACTACTTCGGCGGCTCACCGGCGGGCGGCTGGCCACCCGGCGCACCGGCGGGCGGCTCACCACCGGCAGGCGGCGCACCGGCGGGCAGCGGCTTGCCGATATTGCGCGCCATATCGGGCATCAGGCGAATGGCGACCTGCTCCCAGGTACCCCAGTTGTGGATGCCGATGTCAGGGAAGTCGTAGCTGACATTCGTGTATCCCAGTGCGGTGATGCGCTTTTCGAACGAGCGGGTGTTGGCCAGCGCGATGGCCTCGAGCGGCATGCCCTGGGTGATCGCGTCGATCGAGGACAGGTCCTGGTCGGCAGGCTTGGCGCTACCAGCGGAGATGTAGAGGCGGGTGTTGTTCGCGATCAGCTTCTCGGCGAACCCGTACGGATCCATCCGCCGCCACTTCTCGCTGCCCGCGGGCGCCATCGCCTCGATGTTGTAGCCACCGCTGGCGATCATCGCCGCGCCGAGCGCCTCCCGCATGCCCGGCATCGACATGTGCAGGTAGCCCGACAGCGAACCCGCGTAGGTGAACTGCTCCGGATGGTAGGCCGCCATCAACAGCGCCGCGCTGCCACCGCTGGACAGGCCGACCACACCGTTGCGGGTCGAGCTGAAGCCCAGCCTGCTCTTCAGCGCGTCGGGCAGGGTCTTGGTGATGAAGGTTTCCCACTGATAGGTGTTGACCTTGCCGTTGGTGTCCTCCCAGCCGCCGATGGCCGACCCGGAGTCCGCGCTCGGCAGGGCCGACCCGTCAGGGTTGACGCCGAAGAAGTTGCTCGGCTGCTCCCAGTCGGCGTAGAAGCTGGACTGCCCGCCGACCGGCATCACCACATTGATGTTGAACTTCGCCATCTGCGCCGGGATGGAGGTGTGCTTCTCCCAGCCGTTCAGGTCGTCCTCGGCACGCTCACCGTCGAGCAGGTAGACCACCCGGTCGGTGTTGCCGTCGGCCGCCCGGATGATGCGGGTGTTGATGGTGCCCATCGAGGAATCGACGCGGAAGTCGATCGCCGACGGGTCGGCATCCGCCGTCGCGGGACCCACCGCGGCGACCGACGCCCCGAGCGGCAGCAGCGCGGTCACGACAGCACCGGCCATGGTGCGCCGGAGCCTGCTGGATCTGGGTCGGCGCTCCTGCGCCCCTCCCACAGTTACGCCAAGCATGATCGGAGTTCTGACCTTTCCGTTGTGCGGCACCGCCGCTCCCCACTCCACCCGACCGCGACACGACAGTCTGCGGGCGGATCCTGCCGGGCAGCATAGCGCGCCCCAGATCCGGCGGGCACATCGAAAACCGATGTGACGCAGCTCTCTTCGCGTCGTGTGCTCAGCCGACGGGGTCGATGCGGGAGACGCAGAATCCGTTCGCGGCATGGTCGAGGGTGAGGACCACCTTCTTCGACGCACCGTCGATGCTGGTCACCGGCGCGCTGACGGTCACGACCGAACCCGCGGTGCTGTCGACCGTGAGCGCCTTGTCGTCGAAACTCCGTGTGCCCTTCAATACGATCCACGGCTGGGCGCCGGTGCACACCAGGGGGTAGTCCAGTTCCACGTCGGCCGGGTTCACCGGATGCCCGACGAACCGGCTCAGATAGCGCTCGGCGGTGTAGCGAGCCTGCTCGTCGGTGAGCAGGGTCGCCGCCCGGTCGCTGACGAACGGGCAGCCGTAGGTGGACCGCAATTCGCTGGGGCGCAAGCTCACCTGAAGCACGTCGTTGCGCCAGTACGGGCCGAACTCGCCGAGGACTCCCGGGCGCCGGACCGCGTCGAGGATCTGCTGGACGTCGCTGTACATGCGGGGGATCTCGGCGGGCGACTGGGTCCAGCACTTGCGGATCAGCGCGCTCATATCGCCGGCGAGGACATCGTCGAGCCAGGGACGCAGGACCGTCGCCGCGGTCGGGCTGTCCGGCACGGCGCCGATCTGCGCCGCCGACGAGGGCGACGGCCCGCCGGAATCACCGCTCATCGCACGGTCTTTGGCGGTCAGTACGGCGAACGCGGTCACCCCGGCCACCACCGCCGCCGCGCCGACTCCGAGCAGGATTCTCCGTGCTCGCGACGTGCCCGGCGGTGATGCGGGATCACGCGGGAACCGTGGCAGCGACGCCCGCGTTTCTCGCGGCAGCACTGCGGTATCCCCCGTCACCGGACTGCCGGTGAGCGCCGCGACCGCCGCGTCGGCGAGCGCACCGCAGCTGGCGAACCGGTCGTCCGGGTTCTTCGCCATGGCGCGCGCGATCACCGCGTCCATGGCAGGCGGCAGCGCCGGATTGCCTGCCGACGGACGCGGCGGCGGTTCGATCAGGTGCGCACTGATCAACGCGGCCGGGCTCTCCCGCTGGAACGGAACGAAACCGGTGAGCAGCTCGTAGAGGGTGCCGCCGAGGGCGTACACATCGGTGCGCACGTCGAGTGGATCGCCCTCGAGCTGCTCGGGTGCCGCGTACGCGAGGGTGCCGAGCACCGAGCCCGCCGAGGTGAGGCTGGTCGTCTCGCCCATGCTGCGGGCGATGCCGAAGTCGGTGACCAGCACCTCGTCGCTGCCGTCCTCGGCGCGCGCGATCAGCAGGTTCGCCGGTTTGATGTCACGATGCAGCAGGCCCTGCCGGTGCGCGTAGTCCAGGCCCTTGGCCGCCTCGGCGACGATGCGCACCGCCCGCTCCGGTGTGAGCACCGACAGGCCCTGGCGCAGCAGCTGTGCCGCGTCGAGGCCGTCGACGAACTGCATCGCGATCCACAATCGGTCACCGTCGACGCCACGGTCGAAGATCTGCACGATATTCGGGTGCCGCAACCGGGCGGCCAGGTCGGCCTCTCGCTCGAATCGCGCCCGGAAGGTCGGTTCCACCGCGAGCCGCGCGTCGAGGACCTTCACCGCGTCCCGGCGCGGCAGCCGCGGGTGCTGCGCCAGATAGACCGCGCCCATTCCCCCGCCACCGAGCCTGCGTTCGATGCGGTATCCCGCAAGGCTCGCCCCTGGCCCGAACTCCATCACCGCTCCTTCGCATCACGACCACCCACGTGACTGCGCCCAGGCTATCCGCCGTGACGCGCCGTTGTCGCAGGTCGGATTCGCCTGTGCCACTTCAGCGGTGGTGCGCGGCGAAGAAATCCCAGATCAGCGGGGTCGCGTCGAATGCGTCGGGCGGGCGGTCCGGATCGAGCCGTTCGAGCGGGGACAGCTCGGCGCCCGGCCACCGGTGCCCCGCACCCGCCACGGTGACCAGGTCGACCGCACGCCCGTCGCGGCAGCTCGCCCGCAGGGTCGTGACGCGATCGTCGATCGTCGATACCGGAGGGGCGCACTCGTCGACAGCACGCCAGAACTCGTTCAGCTCCGGCACCGACGGTCCGTCGATCCGGGCGACGCCGCTGCCGGGCGCGCCGTCGTAGCGGATGTTCTCGTCGTCGGTGCCGTGCACGTGGATCACCGAGGTCGGCGAGGGGTGCGGGCAGTCACCGAGCTGGGTGCCCGCGACGGCACCGACGGCGGCGGCGATCGAGGTCCGGCAGGCCATCGAGTACGCCATCATCGCGCCGTTGCTCATGCCGGTGAGGTAGATCCGGTCGCGGTCGATCGGCACGGTGCGGACGAGCTCGTCGATCATCCTGGTCAGGAACCCCACGTCGTCGACGCCGGTGCGGCCCGGATTGCCGCAGCAACCGCCCGCGTTCCAGGCGCGGTCGACGCCATCGGGGTAGGCGACGACGAACCCGCCCGCGTCGGCCTGCGCGTCCCAGCCGTAGGCGCGTTGCGCCTGCTCGCCGGTGCCGAGTCCGCCGTGCAGCACCACCACGAGCGGGGGTCGTGCCGGGAGCGCGGCAGGCCGGTAGACCCGGTAATGGCGAGTCCGGCCGTCGTGCTCGAGCACCTGCTCGGTCGTCCCCGCGACGGCGGTGTCATCGGCCCAGGGGTCGCGGAGGGCGACGATTCCGACGACAACCAGCACGACCGTGACAGCCGCGGCAGCCAGCAGCGCGATCCGCATGCGATCAGTCAACCGGTCCGCAGCCTGCCAGGCAACGAGCCGATCGATTTGGCGACAAGCGTCGCGATCCGCGCGCGATCAGGCAACCGGCCAGCGCGCCACCGGGCAACGAGCCGATCGATCCGGCAGCGCTAGGCTGGATGACCTAGTCGTGGCCGCGACCCTCCGGGCGGCCCTGCGCAGGACGGGACCCCGTGAGATTCGCTGTACGCCTGATGTTGATATTGCTGATTCCGGCGCTGCTGTTCGCCCTGCCCTGGTGGACGCTGGTAGCGGCGCCCTCCGGCGGCAGCGGACCGCTGTTCTGGATCGGCACCGCGGTCTGCGTGCTGGGGTACCTGTGCCTGCCCGCCGCGATGTTCCTCGGTCACGGACCAGCCCAATCCGACCCGGCGGTCATCGTCGGCGACATCATGCTCGGCGTGCTGTGGGTCGTGTTCTCGTGGTCGGTGATCGGTGTGCTCGTCCGGAGCGCACTGGCGATCGCCGGGGTCGACGGCGGGCAGGCCGCGCGGATCGTGGCGCTCGGGGTGCTGGTGGTCTCGGTCGCGCTGGTCGCCTACGGCGTGTACGAGGCGCGCCGGGTCCCGCGGGTCCGCACCGTCGACGTCGCGATCCGGGGCCTGGCCGAAGGGCTGGACGGACTGCGCGTCGTGGTCGTCACCGACACCCACTTCGCCGCGCTCGACCGGCTGCGGTGGTCGGAGCGGGTCGTCGACGTGGTCAATGCCCAGCGGCCCGATATCGCCTGCCACGCCGGTGATCTCGCCGACGGTTCGGTGGCGAAGCGCAGCGCCCAGGTCGACCCGCTCGCCCGCGTCGAAGCCCCGCTCGGCCGGTTCTACATCACCGGCAACCACGAGTACTTCGGCGACGCGCAGGGCTGGATCGACCACATGGCCTCGATCGGCTGGCAGCCGCTGCACAACGAGCACCGGATCGTCGACCGCGACGGTGACCGGCTGATCGTCGCCGGTATCGACGACCCCACCGGCACCGGCCTGCCCGGCCACGGTCCCGACCTGCCCGCCGCGCTCGCCGGCACCGACCCTGACCTGCCGGTCGTGCTCCTGGCCCACCAGCCCAAGCAGATCGCCGACAGCGCCGCGGCCGGTGTCGCCCTGCAGATCTCCGGGCACACCCACGGCGGCCAGATCTGGCCGTTCCACTACCTGGTCCGGCTCGACCAGCCGGTTGTCGCGGGCCTGAGCAGGCACGCGAACAACACCCAGCTCTACACCAGCCGCGGCACCGGCTACTGGGGCCCGCCGATGCGGGTCTTCGCGCCCAGCGAGATCACCGTCCTGGTGCTGCGTCCGGAGCGGTGACCGGCTGCGACCAGGTGGCGGTCGGCAGCAGGTTCGCGGTGAGCGCGTTGGTGGCCACGGTGGCGACGAGATGCGCGAGTTCGGTTGCGCGCGTTGGATCTTCGTCGAGTACGACCAGCCATGCGTAGAGCGGGCCGAGCAGCAATGCCTGGACGAGCGCCGCGTCCGGCCGGTGGGTCAGTTCGCCGCGGGTGATCGCGCGGTCGAGCAGGGTCGTGATGATGCCGCGTTCCACGGCAAGGAAGGTCTCCGCGAAGCGGGTGCGCAGCCCAGGGTCGGCGCGGATATCGGCGAGCAGGCCGGTCAGGGTGCCGGATCCGGGGCCGCGCACCTGCCCGGCGATCCGCTCGGTCAGCGCGCTCAGGTCGCCGAGCAGTGTCCCGGTGTCGGCGGGCGATTCTTCGCGCTGGTCGTGCAGCAGAACCGCGAAGGTCATCTCCTGTTTGGTGGCATAGCGCCGGTAGATCGCGGCTTTGCCGACGCCGGCGGTCGCCGCGACCGCGTCGACGGTCAGGCCCGCGTACCCGTTCGCCTCGATCACCGCCCGCACCGCCGCCGCGATCGAGGTATCCACCCGTTGTTCGCGGGGGCGTCCCCCCGCTTGTTTCGACGTCGCCATGGTGCCATCATACGAAACCACCAGTTTCGATACCGATAGTTTCGTACACCACCACTGGAGGTACCGCAACTGCACTGCTGCCGGCAGGCATCCGCCGGGACGCCTAGCGGTGCGGCTGGGTCACTTCCGTCGGCAGCGGCGCACTCATCGTGACCTTCGAGCCGGTCCAGGTGTAGGTGATCGTCGCCGGGCCACCCTGCGGTGCGGCGAACGGTTCGTCGGCGACCAGCCACTTGTAGTCGACGGTGACCGCGTTACCGCTCGCACCGGCGACATAGGTGAAGGCGTAGGCCTCGGAAGTGGCTGTGCCCAGCCACTTTCCGTCGTTGAAGAACAGGATGTGGATCGGCGCGCCCGCCGAGTTGCCGCCTACCGCCCGCACCCAGAGCAACTGCCCACAGTTGCCCGGCTGATCGGCCGAGGCCTGCGAGGCGACCCAGCTGCCACCGAGGCGGGATAGCGCGTTCCGCACGCCGGTGGAGGCGGGATCAATGCAGCGACCCGGTCCACTGATGTCGTTGGTGGGGGCCGGATTCGGGGCTGTGGTGTCCGGTGCCGACGTTTCCACGGGCGCCTCGGTGACCGGGGCAGGCGCCACGGTACCCGGGACATCAGGCGCCTGAGTACCGCCGGGAGCCTGGGTGACGGGCGGCTGCTGACCGCCCGACGGCTGAGCGAAAGTCGCCGATGCCTTACCCGTCGATGTAGTTGTCCCCGAACCGATTTCCCCACTGCAGCCTGCCACCGACGCCGCGGCAACGGCGATCAGCGCACCCATCCGAACTGCGTTCTTCATAATTCCTCGATTCGTGTCCCCGTCGCGCCACCTCGCGCGTACTGATGACTCCATCGGGACCCTGACCAGCCCTGTTAGGCCAAATCCGCCGATCCTCACCCTAGGGTGCGAAATCGTCACCCCCTGTCACGAATTCGGCAGAGTGCGCGCCCCATACCTAGATCTGCTAGGTTGTGACCTAGTTGTTCTAGGTATAGGAGTCCGATGCGGATCGACAAAGACCTGGTGGCGGCGTCGGCGACGCCGCTGGTACTCGGGATTCTCGCCGAGGGCGAGTCGTACGGGTACGCGATTCTCGAGCAGGTGAACGAGCTGTCGCGCGGGCGGATGCAGTGGACCGACGGGATGCTCTATCCGCTGTTGCACCGGCTCGAGCGGCAGGGGCATGTGACCTCGGCCTGGCGCACTTCCGACAGTGGGCGGCGGCGTAAGCACTACCTGATCACCGACTCGGGGCGGGCGGCGCTCGCGGAGCGGCGCGCGCAGTGGACGGTTGTCGCCGAGGCATTGGATCAGGTGTGGCGCGGCGCCACGCTGCCGCCGAACGTGGCGAAGGGATGGGCGTGATGGACACCGAGGCGCAGTTGCAGGCCCATATCGCGCAGTGGCGCGGCTACGTGCAGCGCCACCGGGCGATCTCGGTCGCCGATGTGGACGAGATGGAAGACCATCTGCGCGAACAGGTCTCGACCTTGCGGGACGCCGGTCTCGCGGGCGACGAGGCGTTCCTGGTCGCGGTGAAGCGGATGGGCAGTCTCGACGCGATCTCCCGTGAGTTCGCGCGCGAGCATTCCGAAAGGCTGTGGAAGCAGCTCGTGCTGCTGCCCACGGAGTCCGAAGACGCCGAGCGGCAGGGTAATCGGGAGCTGCTGGTCGTCCTGGCACTCGCCGTCGGCGCGGCACTGTCGCTGAAGGCCGGGTTCGCCTGGCTCCAGGACTCGGCCATCGCCGTGAATGTCAGCCTGCTCGTGCTGCCTTTCCTCGCAGCCTATTTCGCGTGGAAGCGCCAGGTCACGGCGAAAGCCGCCGCGGCGCTGGTCGTGCCGTTCGTGCTCGCCGCGCTGGTGCTGAACCTCTATCCCTTCGAACCGGAAGGGACCACCGAGGTCATCGCCGCGATCCACGCACCGATCGCACTGTGGTTCGTCGTCGGCCTCGCCTATGTCGGCGGCTACTGGCGTTCGGACCGCCGCCGGATGGACTTCATCCGGTTCACCGGCGAATGGTTCGTCTACCTCACCCTGCTCGCGCTGGGCGGCGGTGTCCTCATCGGGCTCACCGTCGGCGCGTTCGAGACGTTGGACCTGCGTATCGAACCGGTCGTCGAGGACTGGGTGCTGCCGTTCGGCGCCGCGGGCGCGGTGATCGTCGCCGCCTGGCTGGTCGAGGCGAAACAGAATGTCGTGGAGAACATCGCACCGGTGCTCACCCGGGTGTTCACGCCGCTCACCATCGTCATGCTGCTTGCCCTGCTCGCGGCGTTCGCGACGACCCGCAGCGTGATCGACATCGACCGCGCCCTGCTGATCCTGATGGACCTGATCCTGGTCCTGGTGCTGGGTCTGCTGCTCTACTCGATCTCCGCCCGCGACCCGCTGGCCCCGCCCGGCCTCTTCGACCGCGTCCAGCTGGTCCTGGTGATCAGCGCCCTCGCCGTCGACGTGGTCATGCTGGCCGCCATGCTCACCCGCATCGCCGAATTCGGCTCGACCCCGAACAAGGTCGTCGCGCTCGGCATGAACGTGGTGCTCCTGGTGAACCTGGTGTGGTCGGTGCGGCTGGCGATCGGATTCCTGCGCGGCAGAAAGGGATTCGCCGACCTGGAACGGTGGCAGACCCACTACCTCCCCGTCTACGGCAGCTGGGCCGCGGCGGTGGTCGTCGCGATTCCCCTCGCCTTCGATTTCGTCTGAGACGAGAGCGGCTGTCGTGCTGGTGATCAGAGCCGGGCGATCACCAGCACGGCACAACCGATCAGCGGCGGAACCAGCTGGATCAGCGCGGCCCGCGCCTTGTCCGGCGAGGAAACCAGCAGCACCACACCGGCGGCGACCATCGACCCGGCCCCGGCCAGAACCAGCGCCACCCCGATCCCGGCGTCGCCGAAGGCGGTGAACCCCATACCCACCGCCGCGACAATCGCCAGAAAGAGGTTGTAGAACCCCTGGTTGAACGCCATCTCCCGGGTCGCTTCGGCCTGCTCCGCCGTGATCCCGAACGTCGCCCGCGTCCGCGGCCGCGTCCACTGCAACGACTCCATGACGAAGATGTACCCGTGCAACAGCACGGCGATCCCGACGAACACCAACGCGACCGCCACCATCGCTCCACCTCCCGAAGGACCCGGCGACCACCGGGCGTTGCCCCGATTATCTCCCCCCGCACCACAGTCGAGACCGCGACGCGCACACCGGAAAATCACTGGCACGCCATGACAGGATCGGTCTGTGCTGTTGACGATCTCCACGACCCATACCCCGGCGACCGATCTCGGGTATCTGCTGGTCAAACACCCCGACCGGGTGCAGTCGTTCGCGACGACCGGAGGAACGGCACACGTCTTCTATCCCGAGGCCGATGCCGACCGCTGCACGGTGGCGCTGCTGCTCGAGGTGGATCCGGTGGAGCTGGCCCGGCCCGCGAAGGGGCACAACGACGCCGCGCTCGGCCGCTATGTCAACGACCGGCCGTATGTGGCGTCGTGCCTGCTGTCGGTGGCGCTGGGAAAGGTGTTCCGGTCCGCGCTCAACGGCGCGAGCCGGGATCGCGCCGAGCTGGCGGCCACCACCATTCCGTTGGAGATCGAGCTGCCCGCGGTGCCGTGCCGTGGCGGCACCGAGCTCGTCGCGCGCCTGTTCGCGCCGCTGGGCTGGACCGTGTCGACCACGACGCTGCCGCTGGACCCCGAGTTCCCGGACTGGGGCGATTCCCCGTACACCCACCTGCGGCTGACCGGCACGCTGCGCCTGTCCGAAGCACTCAACCACCTGTACGTGCTGCTGCCGGTGCTCGATGACACCAAACACTATTGGGTCTCCGAGGACGAGGTCGACAAGCTGCTGCGCGCGGGCGACGGCTGGCTCGGCG
Organism: Nocardia sp. NPDC055053; assembly: GCF_053608285.1. NCBI lineage: Bacteria > Bacillati > Actinomycetota > Actinomycetes > Mycobacteriales > Nocardiaceae > Nocardia > Nocardia sp. NPDC055053. The sequence continues at coordinate 305,580 of NZ_JBSGVD010000001.1, forward strand.
GCCACCCCGAACGCGAACTCATCGCCCGCCGCTACCTGGCCGGCCGACGATCGCTGACGCAGTCCGCCCTCGAACGGCTGCGCTCCGCCGACGACCAGGTCGACGACGCGGAACCCGAAAACCCCGGCGCCGTCGTCGAACGCATCGAAGCGGCCGAGCGCCGCACGCCCCTCGTGCACCTGCGCCGGGAGGCGGTGCTGGCCGCGCTGGCCGAGACCGGAGCCACCCGGGTGCTCGATCTCGGTTGCGGCCCCGGCACATTGCTGCTCGCGCTGGCGGCCGACCACCGTTTCACCGAGATCGTCGGCGCCGACGTGTCGAGCGCCGCGCTGGCGATCGCGGAGCGGCGGTTGCGGTTCGACCGGATGCCGGACCGGGAGCGCGCCCGGATCACGGTGATCCAGTCCGCGCTGACCTACCACGACAACCGCCTGCGTGGTTTCGACGCGGCGGTGCTGATGGAGGTGATCGAGCATGTCGACGAAGCCCGGCTGCCCGCGCTCGAACGCGCCGTCTTCGGCCACGCCGCACCCGGCGCGGTGATCGTGACGACACCGAACGTCGAGTACAACGTGCACTACGAAACCCTCGACGGGCACCGCCACGACGATCACCGATTCGAATGGACCCGTGCGGAATTCGCCGCCTGGGCCGACCGCGTCGCCACGGCCTTCGGCTACACCGTCGAGATCCGGCCCGTCGGCGACAACGACCCCGACGCCGGATCCCCCACCCAGCTCGCGCTCTTCCGGAAGGCCTGATCCATGAACCTCGACCTTCCCGAACTGTCCCTCGTCGCGCTGATCGGCATCTCCGGTTCCGGCAAGTCCACCTTCGCGCGCGAGCACTTCAAGTCCACCGAGGTGCTCTCGTCGGACTTCTTCCGCGGCCTGGTCGCCGACGACGAGAACGACCAGTCCGCGACCAAGGACGCCTTCGACGCCCTCCGCCACATCGCCGGGCTCCGGCTGCGAGCCGGGCGGCGGGTCGTCGTCGACGCGACCAATGTGCAGAAGCACGCGCGGGCCGAACTCGTCGCGCTCGCACGGTCTTTCGATGTGCTGCCGGTCGCGATCGTTCTCGATACGCCCGAAGCGGTCGCGTGGGAGCGGACCAAGGATCGCGACGACCGCGAGTTCGGCCGCCAGGTGCTGCGGCGGCAGAGCCAGGACCTGCGCCGTTCGCTGCGCGAGCTCGGCCGTGAGGGGTTCCGCAAGGTGCACGTCGTCACCGATCCAGCCCAGGTCACCGTCACCTACGAGCGCGCGTGGAACGACCGGCGCGAACTCACCGGCCCCTTCGACATCATCGGCGATGTGCACGGCTGCCGGTCCGAATTGGAAAGCCTGCTCGGCGAACTCGGCTGGCAGCTGATCCGCGACGAGACGGGACGGGCGGTCGACGCCACGCATCCGGCGGGGCGCCAGGCGGTGTTCGTCGGTGATCTCGTCGACCGCGGTCCCGATTCACCGGGCGTGCTGCGGCTGGTGATGGGGATGACCGCGAGCGGTACCGCCCTGTGTGTGCCGGGCAATCACGAGCAGAAGCTGCTGCGGAAGCTGCGTGGGCGCAAGGTGACGGTGTCGCACGGGCTGGCGGAGACGCTGGAACAGCTGGCGAGCGAGCCGCCGGAGTTCGTCGAGTCCGCGGCGCGATGGATCGACAAGCTGGTCAGTCACCTGCGGCTGGACGACGGGCGCTTGGTGGTGGCGCACGCTGGGCTGAAGGAGGCGTACCACGGGCGTGCTTCCGGCCGGGTTCGCGACTTCTGCCTGTATGGCGAATCCACCGGGGAGACAGACGAATACGGGCTGCCGGTGCGGTATCCGTGGGCACGGGACTATCGCGGTGCGGCGATGGTCGTGTACGGGCACGTGCCGACGCCGAAGGTGGAGTGGGTCAACAACACCGTCTGCCTGGACACCGGTGTGGTGTTCGGTGGTGAGCTGACCGCGCTGCGCTATCCGGAGAAGACGTTCGTCTCGGTGCCCGCCGAGCGGATGCACTACGCGCCGGTGAAGCCGCTCGGCGACGCCGAATCCGCCCGCGACGCCGAGACACTCGACCTGGCCGACGTCACCGGTCGCAGGCACCTGCGCACCGACTACGGCACCGTGCTGGTCGAGGCCGAGAATGCCGCCGCCGCACTGGAAGTGATGAGCCGGTTCGCGATCGATCCGCGGCTGCTGCTCTGGCTGCCGCCGACCATGTCGCCGCCGTCGACGTCGACGGTCGAGGGTTACCTCGAATATCCCACCGAGGCGTTCGCCGACTATCGCGCGGCGGGCGTGGAGCGGGTGGTGTGCCAGGAGAAGCACATGGGCTCGCGCGCCGTTGTCCTCGTCTGCCGCGACGAGGCCACCGCCGCGGCCCGATTCGGGATGCCCGCGGACCGCTCCGGTGCGATCTACACCCGCACCGGCCGGTCGTTCTTCGCCGATGCGGCGCTGACGGAGACCCTGCTCGGCCGGGTCCGTGCCGCTGCCGCACCGCTGTTCGACGAACTGGACACGGGCTGGCTGCTCCTGGACTGCGAACTGCTGCCGTGGTCGGCCAAGGCGGGCGGGTTGATCCGCACGCAGTACGCGGCCATGGGCGCCGCGGCCCGGTCGGCGCTGCCGCCCGCCGTCGCCGCACTCGACGCCGGACTCTCCCGCGGTCTCGACCTCGGTGACCTCCGCGCTCGCACCGCGGCCCGTGCCGGGAACGCGGCGGACTTCACCACCGCCTACCGTCGATACTGCTGGCCGACAACAGATCTCGACGGCATCCAGATCGCACCGTTCGCCGTCCTGGCCGCCGAGGGCGCGAGTTACGCTGGGCGCGATCATGGTTGGCACCTCGACCTGTGCGACCGGCTCGTCGCGGCCGATCCGCAGACGTTCCGCCGCACGCAACGCCGTGTCGTCGACCTGTCCGATCCGGTCGCCGAAGCCGAGGCGACCGCCTGGTGGCTCGAGCTCACGGAGGCAGGCGGCGAGGGCATGGTCATCAAGCCCTATGCCGGGTCGACGCACCGCGCGAAGGGCAAACTCGTCCAGCCGGGCATCAAATGCCGTGGGCGCGAATACCTGCGGATCATCTACGGTCCCGACTACACCGCGCCCGAACACCTCGCGCGCCTGCGGGATCGGACCCTGAGCCGCAAACGTGGTCTCGCGATGCGGGAGCACGGGCTCGGGTTGGCGGCGCTCGACGCCGTCGCCGCCGGGGAGCCACTGTGGCGGGTGCACGAGCTCGTATTCGCCATCCTGGCAATGGAATCGGTGCCGACGGACCCACGGCTCTGACCGAGGCCCGCCCGCACCGATCAGTGCGGGCGGGCTAGTCGACCAGCTGCGGTGGCGTCCAGGTCTGGCGGCCGACCTCGTCGAGGTGACTCAGCGCTTGGACGTAGGACTCGACGAGGCCGGTCTCGCAGTACGGCACACCGATTTCGGCGCAGTACCCGGCGACGATCGGCTGTGCCCGGCCCAGATTGGCGCGGGGCATCGACGGGAACAGGTGGTGCTCGATCTGGTAGTTCAACCCGCCGAGGGCGGTGTCGACGAGGAAGCCGCCGCGGACGTTGCGTGAGGTGAGCACCTGCCTGCGCAGGAAGTCGGTGTTGTCACCTTCGGGCAGCACCTCCATCCCCTTGTGGTTGGGGGCGAACGTGCAGCCCATGTACAGCCCGAACAGACCCTGCTGAACAGCGATGAACACCAGCGCTTTTCCGGGCGGGAGCACCAGGAAGACCGCCGACAGGTAGCCGATGCCGTGCGCGGCGAGCAGCGCGCCTTCCCACAGCCGGTTCGGGATGGGCCAGCGGAACACCGCCCGGACACTCGAGTAATGCAGGCTGCCGCCTTCGAGCAACAGCATCGGGAAGAACAGCCACGCCTGGTAGCGGAAGATCAGCCGGCGGATGCCCGTGCCCGCGCGGGCACGGTCGCCGGAAAAGGCCAGGATTCCCATCACATCGGGATCGGCGCCCTCGGTGTTGGGGTGGGCGTGGTGCCGGTTGTGATTGCTGGTCCACCAGCCGATGCTCAGGCCGATGGCGAGGTTGCCCGCGATCAGGCCGTACAGGTAGTTGGCCCGCCGGGACGCGAAGATCTGCTTGTGCCCTGCGTCGTGGCCGAGGAACGCGATCTGCGAGAACACCGCGGCCAGGAACACCCCGACGCCCAGCTGCCACCACGAGTCGCCGAGGACGAAGAACGCGGCCCACCCGGCGACGAACGCCGCCGCGGTGATCCCGCTCTTCCACCCGTAGTACCGCAGATTCCGGTCCAACAGGCCTGCCGCCCTGATCCGGCGCAACAAGATCGAATATTCACTGCCGCGCACCGGGACGACATCCGAGACAACTACCACGGCACCAGCATGACGGATGGAGACCACCACCAGGTGAACTCGGGTCTACTTCATCTTCGCCTTCGGCCGTTCGGTGTCGAGTGCCGTGAACACCGCCGCGGCGAGAATCATCACCGCCGAGACCAGCAGGGCCACATCCAGCCCGTGATGGAAGGCGACCTTTCCGGTGTTGAGCACCTCGTTCACCTTCGACAGGTATTGCAGATACGGGCCGATGTCGACGCCTTCGGGAATGCGGCCGCGTTCCACGGCCTGGATGGCGTCGGGCTGCAGCGTGGTCGGCAGACCCAACTCGGTCATCCTGGCGCGCAGGTCCGCGGAGAGGAACGAGCTCACCAGGACACCGAGCACCGCGACACCGAACGCCGAACCGACCTGGCGCATCGTATTGGTCACCGCGGCGGCCATTCCCGAGTGCTCCGCCGGGACCCCCGACATCACCGCCGAGGTCAACGGCACCACCGCGATCCCGAAGCCGAACCCGGCCACCGCCATCGCGGCCGCCAGCCACGGATCGTGCAGGGTGCCCGACAGGGCATGACGGGTCAGCAGGATCCCGCCCGCACCGACTACGCAACCGAGGATCATGGGAACGCGCGCGCCACGACGGGCCACCCAGTAGCCCGCGATGAGGGACCCGAGCACAATGGCGACGGCCATCGGGGCGAAGACACCGGCGGTGCGCGCGGCCGAATACGACTGCATCACTTGCAGATACAGCGCGGTGAAGAAGAAGATCGAGAAGATACCGAAGTAGACCGCGAAGGCGACAACCAGCGCCCCGCGCACGGCCCGCAGCCGCAGATAGCGGAAGTCGAGCATCGGTGCGCGCGCCCGCTTTTCGACGACGACGAACGCTGCGAGCGCGATACCGCCGAGTCCGAACAGGCCAAGCACCGACGGTGCGGTGTAGCCCCGATCCTGACCGACGGTCGCGGCGTAGATCACCGACCCGAACGCCGTCGCGCCGAGCACCGCGCCTGCCCAGTCGACGGGCGCCTGCTGGGGATCCGCGCTCTCCGGAATCGACCACAGCGCCGCGACGAGCGCCACCGCCCCGATCACCAGGTTGAACCAGAAGATCGAGCGCCACCCGTACGCGTGGACCAGCACGCCACCCAGGACCGGGCCGGCCGCCAGCGCCAGTCCGGACACCGCCGCCCACACCCCGACCGCCTTGGCCCGCGCCTGCTCGCCGGGGAAGATGTGGCGCAGCACCGACAGCGTCCCCGGTTCCGAGGCCGCGGCGCCGAGTCCCATGATCGCGCGACCGGCGATGAGCATCGCGACACTGCTCGCGAGCGCGGACACCACCGATCCGGCACAGAAGATCACCAGCCCGATGATCATCACCCGCTTGCGCCCCCACCGGTCACCGAGCGACCCGCCGGCCAGCATCAGCCCCGCGAAGACCACGGTGTAGGAGTTGACCACCCACTGCAGCAGCGTCACATCGGTACTCAACTCACGCCGGATATCGCCGAGCGCAACACTGACCACGGTGGTGTCCAAGAAGGTCACGAACACCACGGCGACAACTGCTGCCAGAGCGACTCCCGGCCGCGCCGGAGTACCCGGCGCCGTCCCCATCGGTCTCACGCGCTCAGGCTACCGGCGAGTTCGACCGCCCGCTGACCGAAAGGTCATCGCGCCCCGACACACACCGTCACCCGGCGCACCGCTACGAGGTCGATCTGCCTGCCGCGTTCATGCGGTCGATGACCGAACTCGAGGAGGTCATCGGCGCGAGGCTGGACGGCCGGTAGCCCGTATCCCGTTACGCCTGCGTACGGAGTCGCTGGTTGCGGACCCATGGCCAGGTCATCAATGCCCATACGGTGATCAGCAGAATGGCGACCGTGGCCAGGTACCAGGGCCAGGGGCCGAGTACATCGAGCAGGGACGCCGTCGCGGGTTTCGCGTTGACGAAGCCGTAGTTGGTACCGGCCACCGTGTTGAACACGAAGGTCAGCGCGGCCCACACCGCGGTGACTCCCACGGCGATTCGATAGCTGCGCCAATCCGGGCGCATGCCGATACCCCAGGTGAGATAGATCGCGGCCCACACCACGGCCAGGTGGATCGCCCAGAAGGCGAGGAACTCCTTACTCGGGAAGTCCTGGCTCTCCAGCGCCGGCGATATCAGCGCCTGTGTGCTCAGGGTGAGGCACCAGTAGTAGGTCAGCGCGTACGCCCAGCGCCGGTGCGACCACAACGCGTATCCGGCGACCACGGTGGCGAGATCGGTCAGCCGCAAGGGGACGGAGCGCTCGATGGTCGGAGGGATCATGGTGTAGAGGTAGATCGCCGCATAGAGCGCCAGCGTCACGACACCGAATGCTCGGCTGAATCGTCTTGCGGCAGCGGCACTTCGGTGCGTGCGCCCGACCCGGACCATGAGAATCGCGCCCACCACGAATATCGCCAGGACAATCCAGTGCGACAGTCCGTAGCCGGTGAATTCTCGCTGCGCCGATAGCGCCTCCACGCTGTCCCAGTGTAGTGATCAGGCGAGCCACCCTTCGGCCCGGCCGCGGTACCTCGTCAGGCTTGCTCGAGGATGTCGAACGGGATTGTCACCTCGACCGGTTCGTCGAGGAGCATTGCAGGCTTCGGCTCATGCAGGCTTGACCTGGGCATCTGCGTTGCAGGTCAACTACGAACTATTGGCGGGGACAAGCCCAGGCATCGTAGGTACGTGCCTACATAAGAGGTGGTTGTGATGACTTCGATGGCAGGTGGAGCTGAGGGTCGCGGGCCTGCGACCCCGCTACTTCTGATTCTGGGTGACCACCCAGGCGGCGACCTGGGCGCGGGTGGTGAAGTGCAGCTTGCTCAGGATGTGTTCGACATGGCCTGCTGCTGTGCGCTGTGAGATCACGAGTTTCTCCGCGATGGCGCGGTTGGTCAGGCCCTGAGCGACGAGTTCGGCGATCTGCTTTTCGCGGCGGGTCAGTGCGGCCATCGCGGCGGGCAGCTCCGCTGTCGCGGCCGGATCCTCCTCGAGTGCGTAGGCGAGCGCCTCCTCGATACCGAGTTCGTGGCCCCGGCGCAGCGCCGCGTCGAAAGCGCGCTGTCCGAGCGCACGCGTGGCGGACTCCTGTGCCTGACGGCGATGGCCGAACATCTCGAGGATCATGACCGACTGGCTGCCAACGGATTCGGCGACCGACATGGCGGTGCCTGCCAGCACGGCGGCCCGCTGCGCCTGACCCTGCTCGGCCGCGACGAAGGCCAGGGTCGCCAGGCAGCTCGCGACGACCGACCAGTCGTCGATCGCCCGGGAATGTCGCAAACTCTCCTGCCCGAGCACAGCCCCGCGTTCGAGATCGCCGCGCTCGACCGTCGTATAGGCGAGCTGTGACAGTGCGTAGGAGCGGTAGACCGACTCGCCGCGCGCTGTCGCGATGGCCAGCGCCTGCTCCTGGCACGCCGCGGCGCGGTCCGTGTCCTGCAGCAGACCGCAGGCGGCGCCGAGCGCCAGCAGGACAGACACCTGATGCAAGACGTCACCGATGGCCTCGAATACCGGCAGCGCCTGTTCGCAGTGCGTCACCGCGCCGGCGAAGTCGCCGGAGAACAGTGCCAGCAGTGCCCCCGCACCATCGACATAGGCTCCGAACATCTCGTCGCCGTCGGCCAGCGGGCGCGCCCGCTCGATTCGCGCGGACGCGGACTGGAAGTCGGTCTGCATCGCGGCCAGGATCGTGTCCGCGCTCAGCGCCGCGATGTGTTCCAGCGTGGCTCCACCCGTTCGCTCCAGCACGCGCCCGAGCCAATAGCGGGCCTCGCTGACCCGCTGCCGCGCGACCCAGAACTCGTAGAGCGCGACCGCGATCCGTTCGGCCGATCCCACCTCGTCGGGCTCGGTCAGGCTGAACTCCAAAGCCTCGCGCAGATTGGGCTGTTCGCGGTTGAGCCGGTCGATCCATTCCAGCTGCCGGGGCCCCATCCACCCGGTGTACGCCCGCAGCGCCAGCCGTTCGAACCAGTCGCGATGGCAGCGCCGCAACGCAGGCTCGGCGCCGCAGGCACGCAACCGTTCCCTGCCGTACTCGCGCAGGGTTTCGAGCATCCGGTACCGGACGCGGCCGCCGTAGGTCTCCCGGATCAACACCGACTTGTCCACCAGCGAGCCGACCAGGTCGAGGACGTCGCCGGGATCGAGTCCCGCACCGCAGATCGCCTCCGCGGCGTCCAGCTCGAAGCCGCCAGCGAACACCGAAACGCGCGCCCACAGTTCGCGCTCGCGGTCGGTGAGCAGGTCGTAGCTCCAGTCGATGCACTGACGCAGCGTCTGTTGCCGGGTGGGCGCCGCGCGACCGCCACCGATCAGCAGCCGATACCGGTCGTCGAGCCGTTGCAGGATCTGCTCCGGCGACATCGCCCGCAGCCTGGCCGCCGTCAGCTCGATGGGCAGCGGCAGGCCCTCGAGCCGACGGCAGATGCGTGCGACGGCGACCTTGCTGTCCTCGGTCAGCTCGAAGCCGGGGATGGCGGCCCGCGCGCGGTCGACGAACAGGGCGACGGCGTCGGACCGCATCAGCTTGCGCAGGCTCGGCGACCGCTCCGCCCCGGGAACCGTCAGCGGCGGCACCGGGACCACCGACTCCCCGCCGATGCCGATCGGTTCCCGGCTGGTCGCGAGGATGTGCAGGCGGGGCGCGGCGCGCAGCAGTGATTCGGTCAGCGCGGCGATCGCGTCCACCAGGTGTTCGCAATTGTCGAGCACCAGGAGCAGATGGCGGGAGGCGATGTGCTCGACGATCAGGTCCAGCGGGGGTTGGGCGGTCTGCCCGGTCAGTTTCAGGGCGGACGCTACGGACCCGGCAACCAGCTCCGGTTCGCGTACCTTGCCGAACTCGACCAGCCAGACCCCGTCGTCGAACGCCCGGCGGACCTCCTCGGCCACCCGGAGCGCCAAACGGGTCTTGCCGACCCCGCCGATCCCGGTCAACGTCACCAGCCGCGACTCGGACAACAACTCCCTGACCTCGCCGATCTCACGTCCCCGGCCGACGAAGTGAGTCAGTTCCGCGGGGAGATTCCCCAGCGTGCCCTGGGTGGCAGGCTGCATCGGGCATGCCTCGCATTCGGTCGCGGTGGGTCCCCAGCGCCAGGTTACGCCGTGTTTCCCTCGCAAAAACAGGTATATCGACCGTCCCCGCGACGCCGCGAACGGAGGACGCTGAAGCAAGCGTCAGCACCAGCTCACGGAGGCCTTCATGTACCCACCCGATCCAGCGAGCCGCGGCACAGCCTGCGACAGGTTGATGATCCGCCGCTGTACGGCTTGCGACAAGCTGTTCGCGCCGCTGGTCGCCGACTGCTCGTCGTGCGCGTCCGACAGCCTCGAGTGGCTGCCGTCCGCGGGCGCCGGTTCGATCGTGTCCTGGCGGGTAGTGGATCGCACGGCCACCGGAACGCACGACGACGCACCGTTGACGATCGCCATTGTCGAACTCGACGAGGGGCCGTGGGTCTACACGTCCATCGAAGGGGAGGTCCCGGCGATGCGGGGCTGCCCGGTGCGGGTGCAATTTCAGCCGTGCCCGCCGTCGGACAGGTTCCCCGTCTTCGCCGTGAGTGCCGACCTCCGCACGCCCGGCGAGCAGCGCACCTCCGCCGACCGGATCAGTACGGCAATCACCGCGCCATAGCGAACCGAGTTACCCGGGTCGCCACGGACGGTCACGCCTCGACGCTGTCGCTTCGGGTGGTGTCCCTTGCTCGGAGGTCTTTTCGAAGGATCTTGCCCGCGGCCGATTTGGGCACAGCGTCGATGAACTCGACCTGCCGAACCTTCTTGTAGGGCGAAACCTGTTCAGCGACAAAAGAGATCACGGATCGTTCGTCGAGCCGGGAGCCCGGACGGCGCACGACGAAGGCCTTCGGGATCTCCTCGCCTTCGGCGTCGAGCGCACCGATCACCGCGGCATCGACGATCTCGGGGTGGGTCAGCAACAGCGCTTCCAGTTCAGCAGGGGGAACCTGATAGCCCTTGTATTTGATCAGCTCCTTCAGCCGGTCGATGATGTACACCGCACCGCGTCCATCGACGACCGCGATGTCACCGGTGTGCAGATAGCCCTCCGCATCGAGGGCCTCGGCGGTGGCGACCGGGTTGCCGAGATAGCCGACCATCACGTTGGGGCCTTTGCACCACAGCTCACCGGGTGCGCTGAGACCGTGGCGGGGGTAGTCCACTTCTCGTCCGGTCGTCGTGTCGACCAGCTTGCATTCCATATTGGGCGAGGTCACCCCGACCGAACCGATCGGGAAATCATCGCCATCGTCGGGTATAGCGTGGCTGACCGGGCTCATTTCGGTCATCCCATAGCCCTGACGAACCCGACAGTCCAGACGCCGCGCGACGGCATTGCCCAGATCGGTATCGAGAGGCGCCGCGCCACACATGACCGTGTGGACGCTGGAGAGGTCGTAGTGCTCGACGATCGGATGCTTGGCCAGCGCCACCGCGATCGGCGGTGCCACGAAGACATACGTGCAGCGGTGGCGCGCGATGGCGTGCAGGAATTCGGGGAGGTCGAACCTGGGCATGGTCACCAGTGCGGCGCGTCGGTACAGGGCGGCGTGCAGCATGGCGGTGATGCCGTAGATGTGGAAAAACGGCAGGACCGCCAACACGCGGTCCTGGTCCTGGATTCCTATTCGGGAATGGATCTGACAGACGTTGGCGACGAGGTTGCGATGGGTCAGCATCACTCCCTTGGGGTGACCGGTGGTTCCCGACGAGTACGGCAGGATCGCCAGATGGGTTGCCGGGTCGAAGTCGACATCCGGTGCGGAGGCTCCCTGCTGGAGAAGGTCTCGCAGTGACAGGTAGCCGTCGGCACCGTCCAGTACCACGATTCCTTCCGGCGCGATCCCGGCGATCTGTGCGGCCGCTGCGGCCTGGGCGAGCAGTGGTGTGACGGTGAACAGCAGGCGCGCCCCGGAGTCGGTGAGCTGGGCGGCGATGTCTTCGGCGGTGCTCAGTGCGCTGACCGGCGTCGCGGTCGCGCCTGTTCGCAAGATGCCGTGCAGCACCGCGGCGAAGGCCGGGGTGTTCGGGGAATGCAGTGCGATCACATCACCCACACCGAAACCCCTGCTCGCCAGCGCACCCGCGATCCGATCGATGTGACCGATGAGGGTGCGGTAGGTGGTCTGATCGCCGGTCGCGCTGTCGATCAGGGCTGGGCGGTCCAGATCGGAGCCGGAGATGCCGGCGAACAGGAAGTCGTAGACGTTGGTGTCGGGAATCTCGACGTCGGGAAATGGGCTTCTGAAGCTCACGGGCCTCTCCTGGCGGTGTCGTGTGTCGGGTGGAGCAGTCGCGATCGGGTCCTTAGGCACAACTGCCAGAGTTGGCCTGGCCCTCTCATCTGCGGCCCCGCCCAGCGCCGGTCTCGGCGACACAATCGCTAGTCAACACCGGGTCTAAGCATTATGCAATACCTCATATTCAGTCAACTGAGCTCCGAGTCGCCGAAGGGCTGGCCAGCGAGGACCCCGTTCTCGCAACGAATGCCGTCGGCAGGCCGCTACCCGATCGGCGGCGAACCTCAGATCTGGCACCGTTCTATGATCAGTTACATAGCCAGCAGGCGGCGGCGCTTGCGGTGTCACTCGAAGGAGGCGTGGTGTCGGAACCGAAGGACACCCGGACAACCATGATCCACAGTGCGGTGGAGGTCCTCCGTGAACGGGGAGTCGCCGGTGTCACGATCGACGCGGTACTCACCCGCAGCGGGGCACCCCGAGGTTCGGTCTACCACCATTTTCCCGGAGGCAGAACGCAACTGGTAGCGGAGGCGCTGGGTTTCGCCGGTGACGCGATCGGCGCGATCGTCGACCGCGCCGCCGCCGACGGATCAACCGAGATCCTGCACCGTTTCGTCGAGCTGTGGCAGAAGATCTTGCGCGACAGCGATTTCGCGGCGGGATGTCCCGTGGTCGCCGTCGCGGTCGGCCCGACCGGCGATGAGGAATTGTTCGGCAGCACCGCCGCGATCTTCGCGCGATGGTCCGAGCCGCTGCGCCGGGCTTTCGAGAACGAGGGACTGCACGCCGACGACGCCGAGCAGCTGGCAACGATGTCGATCGCATCGGTCGAGGGTGCCGTGGTTCTCTGCCGCTCTCAGCGCAGCCGCAAACCCCTCGATGATGTCGCCCGGCAGCTCGAGCTGCTGATCGAGAGCCAGAAGTTCCTCACTCGCGGTCGAAGCGCTCGCACGGACACCTAGCGCGCAGAGCCCTTCGGGGCGCCCGAGTACCCCCGACCTGGTCGGACCGACCATCGCCAAACCGTCGCGCATGAATTATGCTCTATGACATATTCCATCTCCCGAGTCGGCGCGGGGTGCTTCGGCACCTGCGTACCGACTCGGGTCGTCGATCCCGGGAGATTCCCGGTATGTCTATTTCTCAGGAGACAAGCGATGGCAACAGTGCCCGGTGCGAGAACTGCAGCCCAGCGGGAGATATCAGAGGGTGAGCGCCAGGCCATCCGCACGATCAAGGTGTTCATCTCGCTGGGGTTCCAGGGCGAGTTCTTGTTCCTGGTGCTCGGATTGATCATGTTCCCGCACAACGGACCGCTCGTATGGCGGCTGGTGTGGACGTTGGGCTTGTGCGGCATCGGGATGGGAGCGGCTGTCGGTGGGATCGCCTACCTCGTCGGCTCCCGGTTCCGGCCCCGGAGCCGCGCGGCGCTCATCGTGACCGCGATCAGTGCCGCGGCCTCCTACAGCGTGTGTCAGACGCTGTGCTGGGGTTTGGACCACAACGTGGGCCTGAACTACTGGGGATCGGTCGACATGCCCGCACTGTTCTTGATCAAGGGGTACAGCGCGGCGATCGCCGGTGGCGTGCTCGGCGCCTACCTGTTGCACACACAGACCGGATCCCGGATGCTCGACCGACTGCGGATGTGACCTGATGCCCAGATCCCGGAACAGGTTCACGGTCTGCGTCGGCCTGGCCGGCGCCGCGGCCGTCGTCGACCTGATGCTCTGGCGAGCCGATGTGCTCGCGATGGCCGACAGCCGATGGCTGACCGCATTGATGGCGGTGTGGTTCGTCTTGGGATGGGGCATCGGCCCCGGCTGCCTGACCGCACTGGCGATCCGCGGTACCGATCGGCGGCTGCCGCGTTCGCTGGCGCCGGTGGTAGCCGGTGCCGCCGGCGCCGTGCTCATGTCGGGTATCGGATGGGTGATGCACGCCTACCTCACCGACCCGGCGTTCATGCAGGCCGCGATGGGCGCATCCGAGAACGCGGACGCCCACAGCCACGGTCACCATCAGATGTCGATGGATCACACCGCGGGGTCCGAGACCCTGTCACACATCGGTCTGCTCACCCTCCTGATTCCCAGCCTGGCCGCCATCGTCGCCTCGGTGGCCTACGCGTTTCGACCGGACACCCTCGGCCGACACCGAGCCGGCTGAATTCCTTCGACCGGGTGATCCCGAGGCGGCCACCCGCAGCAGGTCCTCGACCAGGAACGCGACCAGATCCTCGGTGGACAGTTCCGCGTCGGCTTCCACGGCCATCTCCTCGGCCATCGCCAGCCAGCCGCGGACCGCTAATCGGGTCATCGCGTCGGGGTCCGGGCGTCCGACCGCGTCGAGGAACCGGTCGGTCAAGGTCGTGCGGATCTCCTGATAGACCTCCATGACCCGGTCGTCGCCGCCGCTGGCCGCGCGCACCAGCGCCAGGTAGTTGGCCTTGCGACGGCGGATGAAGCTGACGAAACCGTCCGCGATCACCCGGGCGCGTTCCTCGGCCGATCCGTCTTCGGGAAGCTCGGTGTGACCGAGCAGCCGATCGCCGGCCGAGCGCACGACCGCGACGTAGTAGTCGCGCTTGGTCGGGAAGTAGTGGAACAGCAGTCCTCGGGAGATGCCGGCGACCTCGGCCACTTCGTCGATGGCGAGTTCATGGATGGGGCGGGTCACCAACAGGCGCAGACCGATGCCGATGAGTTGTTGACGTCGCTCGTCGGCGGTCATGCGTACTCGTGGCGAGGTGGACGCGCTCATCCGGCGAATACTACCCCTATTGAGCAGCGCTCTAGAAGCTATTGAGCAATGCTTAGAACGCCGCTAACCTGTACGTGCGGCCATCGTCGGACGCGTCCTCAGTTCGCGAGAACAAGATTCAGAGAGAAAAGGAGTTGACGGCCCATGTCCTCAACCGAACGCAACACCGTCGCCGCCGACCTTGGTGGCGCCACGGTCATGGTTCCCGAGGGCGGTCTCTACGACCGCTATCGGATGAACACCGATCTCGACGAGGTCGCCCGCGACCCGCGAGTCCACAGCGTGGACTACTTCCGGCAGCTACCCAAAACCGAGGTGGACTCTCGAATCGGCACCACCCACACGCCGAATTTCTACTATCGACTGTCCAGCGCTCGACTGACGATGCTGGCCCCCACGCGAGCGATTCGTTCCCGCCTGCCCGCGGAACTCGCGCCGCTCGAGGTCATCCCGGGCCTGGGACTGGTGTCGGTGATGTTCTTCAGCTACGACGTCTGTGACATCGACTCCTACACCGAAGCCGCCATCGGGATCGCGGTGCGACCAGCACAGCATCGACGTCTCGGATTCGTCGACCTGCTCGCCGCCCTCGGCAACGACGACTTCGATTCCTACGTCGTGTCACTACCGGTCAACACCGACATCGCCTACGTGCGCGGCCACGACGGGTACGGATTCCCCAAGTGGCTCACCGACATCGAGGTCGGCATCGACTCGGATCGAGCTACCGCCCACGTGGCGAACAGTGTCGGCGGAACCGATCTTTCGCTGTCGGTCGCCACGCCGGCCCAGACCACCTATCCCTCCGGCGAGCGTGTCTCGACGCTCACCTCCTACACCGAGATCGACCACGCGTGGCACGCGATCCTCGGCCAGACCAACGTGCTCTCGACCGGAAGCACGGCACTCCCGCGCCGAGTCCAGCTGCGGGTCGGTAGCGGACGCATGGCTGATGACCTGCGATCGCTGAAGCCGATCACGACCATCCGGCTCGACGTCACCACCGAAGCACAACTCGCCCTGCACATGCCGGTCCCGATCTCGGTCCCCACCCCAGGACGCGACGATCACCGGCGACGGTAGCGCACGACCAGATCGGTCGGTCGATAGCGCCGGTGGCCCGGACCCTATCGACCGACCGAGGTCAGTGGGACAAACCCTGAGATTTCCCTCGCCCGAAGAGATTTCCGAAGGTGCCGAGGAGGGCGGCGAAGCCGAGTGCCGATTTGGGTTCGTAGGCGGCGCGCCAGAGTCCGCCGTGCAGGGCTTGGTCGCTGAAGAGCGCTTCGGGATGCGACCGTGGTGCCCGATCGTGGTGGAGGTCGTGAACGAGCAGGGCCGCCATCAGGATTCGGCAGGTATCGGGACCGAAGACTTCGACATCGAAGTGGTGAGCACCGCGGTAAGCCGCGGCCAGTGCTCGGTTACGTGTCACCGAGCGAGTCCAGGAGGCGGGGGCGACATTGAACGAGACAGTGCGCCCCGCGTCTTCGGCGAGGACTCCACGCCACCGCTGCAGGCGTTTGGCCATCGCGTAGCTGGGGCCTTGCTGGGGGACGAGAACGTCGGCGAGTCCGGTGCCGTCCTCGTGCATGCGGGTATAGGAGGGACGGAACAGTGTGCCACCGGACACCGTCCGTGCGACCCAGTCCAGGTATTGCCTGCGTCCGCGTTGCTGCCATGCGCTGCTGCCCGCGCGGACGACTTCGGTGGGGACGACGAAGGCGTCGGTCGGGGTGGCGAGGTAGGCGAGCGCGGTCCGCGGATCGGCCTCGCACAGATGCGTGGCGAGCAGGTCGGCGGCCACGCTGAGCCGGACGTGTGCGCCCCGGTCGGCGTAGGCGTACATACTCAGCACCTGTGGAATGCCGTTGCTTTCCGAGGTCAGCCACGCGGCGAGTTCCCGCAGATCCTGCACCAGATCCAGGCCTGCTCGGCCATCGGCTCGCTGCGGCCATCGCACCGAACCCGCCCCTGACTGCGCGGTGCGAACGATGCGCTCCCACAGGTCGGGGCTCGGCACGTCGACAGCCAGGATGTCGGCGCCCCATGCGGTGAGTGGTTCCAGCGGGCTGAGTTCGGCTCCGGCGCCGAGCAATACGATCTGTCTGCCCCGGACCGCCAACCAGTCGGGGTTGGCCACGACACGGGCGATCGCCGCACCGAACGAGGGTTCGGCGATGCCGTCGCCGACCCAGATATCGACCTGATCGAGCAGTTCACTTCCCCGCAGGACGCGACCGCGGTAGGGAACACGAAGCTCGACGATCGGTGCGGCTGTTCCATGGACGGCCGCGGTAGCTGGTTGCCGTGCGCGGTCGGCATCGAGGTCGAGCTCGGTCAGCACCCGCTCGTTCGAGCCATCCGACCAGGTCATCGTGTGACGTGCCGAGTCGATTCCGGCGGCGGCCACGGCGAGGGCGACCGCGCTGGTATCGGCCGAGGCGCTGGTCAAGTTCGCCAGGAGGGTGGCGTAGTCGGTGCGCCAGGCGCGAGTGTCGAGCACGCGGCGGCGCAGATCGGCGGATGCGGGTTCGGCCGCGTCGGACAGGATCCGTGTCAGCGCCGGCGTTGTCGGCCGGGCTCCGGAGATCAAGGGAAAGTCGACAGTCATGTCAGGAGTTCCTCAGGAACTGCCGGATCAGCGCGGCGATGACTTCGGGTTGCTCGAGTGTGCTGGTGTGCCCGCAGTCGAGCACCACTTCGAGTCGCGCACCCCTGATGAAACGGGTGATCTTCCTGGATTGCTCGGGTGGGGTGTCCTCATCGTCGGCGCCGACGATGACGAGCGTGGGAACAGTGATCCGGGAGAGCTCGGCCAGCACGCTGGAACGCTCGGCGACGGCGAGGATGGCGCGATAGATGCCCGCGCGTTCGTACCGGCGTACCCGGCGAGCCCATTCCTCGATCACCGGCTTGCTCGCTGTGGAGGCACGGAATGTGGGCCCGAACAACAGGGACACGGCTTGATGGCGGACCGGGGCCATGCCGATGAGGCGGTAGATCAGGGCGAGGAGTTTGTACCTGCCGACTCGGTCGGGATCCTCGACGTCACCGCTGGTATCCAGCAGCGTCAACGATCGCAGGAGGTGCCCGTGGCGTGCCGCGATTCGCTGTCCGACGAACCCGCCCATCGAGAGGCCGACATAGTGCACCGGGCCGGCATCGAGGTGCTCGATCAACTCCGTGACATCGGCGGTCAGGGTGTCCATGTCGTAGCCGGAGCGGGTGGCCGGAGTGTCGCCGTGTCCACGGAAGTCCACTGCGACACAACGGTATTGCTCCCGCAAAACAGCGATCTGCGGCCGGAACATCCAGCCACTGAAGAGCAAGCCGTGTCCGAACACGACGGTGGCGGCGTCCGGTCGACCGGGCGGGGCTCCGGTGTCGGTGTAGCTGAGTTCGATCCCGTTGATCTGGGTGGTCGGCATGGATGTCTCCTGCGCTGGCTCTCGATGGTGCGGCGTTCGGTCGCGACCCCGAGACTAATGGATTATTAAGCATTGCTCAACAGAATTGTCGAGCAATGCTCAAGAGTGTGAGCCGTCGTGGACCAGGCCGGGGAGGGCGATCAGGGAACCAGGTTGTGAACCAGATCCAGACCTTCGGCGAGATTGTCCAGGCGGGCAGCGACGGTATCCCCCGCCGGATACAGGCGGACGGTGTCGACTCCGGCGGCTTGCCAGGTAGCGAGCCGGCTACGCACCATCTCGCGGGTACCGATGAGCGTGGTCGACAGGACCATCTCGTCGGGGATCGCCCCTGCGGCACCGGCGCGATCACCACTCCGCCAACGCTGTTGCACCTCGGCGGCGATGTCGGACCACCCCTGTCGGCTGTAGGCGTCGTTGTAGAAATTGGTGGTGCTCGTGCCCATGCCGGCCAGCGAGAACGCCAGCTCGGCTTTGCGACCGCCGAGCACGCGAGGCAGATCCTCCTCGTCGGCAACGATGTTGACCTCGGCACCTTGACAGATGTCGAGTTGAGTACGGCTGCGACCGGACCGCTCCAAACCCTTGTCCAGGTGCGAGAAGTAGGCCGCATCGGCGCCCTCGGGCACGAAGCTCGTGCCCAGCCAGCCGTCGGCGATCTCACCGGTCAGCTCCAGCATCTTCGGCGACAGAGTCGCCAGATAGATCGGCACCGAGACCGGAGCCAAGCCCACCCGCATAGGCCGGCCCTCCCCATCAGGCAGCGGGATGGAGAACTCCTTACCCGTGAAGGACACTTTCTCCCCGGCGAAAACCTGTCGAACGATCGCGACGGTCTCCCGCATCCTGGCCAGCGGGTGCGCGAACGAGACGCCGTGCAATCCCTCCATGACCTGCGGACCCGAAGCACCCAGACCCAGCAGGAACCGGCCTTCCGACAGCTGCGCCAGGGTCATCGCGGTCTGGGCGATAAGGACCGGGGACCTAGTACCCAGCTGAATGATCCCGGAGCCGAGCATGATCCGGTTCGTGCGTGCGGCGAGATAGCCCAGCGGTGACGGGGCATCACTACCCCACGCCTCGGCCACCCAGCACATGTCCAGCCCCAGCTTCTCGGCCTCGACGATGAAATCGGCGATGTCGCGCCAGTTTCCGGCAGAACCTTCGACGGTCGTCGCGGTACGCATCATTTCCCCTGTTCGGCGAGCTGCTTGATGATCGCGAGATTCCGCTTGATCCCGGCCTCGAATTCGCGCAACCGCACGAAGACGATCTTCTGTTCCTTGTCCGGCATCGCCTCGATCGCGAGACTCAACCCCGACGGTGCCGGGCCCATCTGCCCCTGCTGCTCGAGCACCGTTCCCTGTCCCGCGGACAGCACGGTGAAACGCCACACCGAGGACGGGTTGTCGGGCTCACCGACCGCCCAGGCGAACCGGGCCCGCTGCTCGCATTCGATGACCGTGCACGTCGTCTCCCAGCTTCCGAGTGACTCGTGGACGTTGCGACCAACGAAGCGATGCCCCGTCGCCGGACCCGACACTCCGTCGAGCCACTCGACCTCGCGCACCTCATCGCTCAGTTGTGGCATCAGGTGAATATCGGTCACCAAATCCCACACCACCTGCGGCGACGCGTCGATATAGACCTTGTCGGCCACGATCGGCACATCCGAATACACCTGCCCGGTCCACTCCATCACACATCCTTCCAGCCATAGCTCGACCTCCATAGTTGCGTAACTAGACTCACTTGGCAATAGTCACCGGACCCATTTGACCTGCTGAGTCTTGTTGATAGATCCGCTACCCTGGATGAATGAAGCGAACATCCTTCGCGAACTGGCCATGCTCCTACGCGCGCACCATCGACCTACTGGGCGACTGGTGGACTCCGCTGGTGCTGCGCGAAGCGTTCTACGGCTTCCGCCGTTTCGACGACTTCCAGCAAGAGCTCGGGATCGCCCGCAACACGCTCGCCGAACGGCTACGACGCCTGGTCGACGAAGGACTGCTCGACAAACGCGTGTACGACACCCATCCCGTGCGATACGAGTATGTCCTGACCGAGTCCGGACTCGACTTCTACGGCGTCATGGCCGCCATGACCCGCTGGGGTGACCGCTGGCTGTCCGACCAGACGGGTCCGCCGCTGGTCTTCCGCCACGAACCGTGCGGGCACGACAGCGTCGCCGAAGTCGTGTGCGGACACTGCCGTCAACCCCTCGACGCGCAAGATGTCACCCCAAGGCCCGGCCCCGGGTATCCCGAGAAGCTGCTCACCCGCCCCGACGTGCGCCGACGATTCCATCTCGACGCACCCGAACCACGGGAATGAACCGACCTACGAAAGCAGGGTGGAGCTAAGGGGACTCGAACCCCTGACCCCCACACTGCCGGAGTGAAGTTCGTTCGTCTGTTCCGCGCTCATCCCGGGTAGGTGTCGTGGAACGCTTCGCGCACGGTCGCGGCGCTGTGTTCGTCGCGCTGGTCGATGCCGCTGACAATCTCGGACACTCGCCAATAGTGCGACGGGACTAGGCGACCACCGACGACGACGTTGAGCGTCACGTCGGCGGCTTCCTCGGGCTTGTCGGCGGCGGCGAATTCGCGGTTGACGAGGTGTTGCCATGCGCGCGTTTCCAACGCCCAAGCCGATATCTCGGCGTGTTCGCACCCTTAGCGTCGAAGACAGCCCCGCCGCCGAAGGCCGCGGCCGGTGATCGTGCTCGGGTACGCGCTCGCGGTTGGCCTGCCGTTGGTTGTGATCGTGCTCGTCATCGCCGGGCCGCGTCCGAGCGATGACTGGCCAGAGGTGGTCAACCGCCGCTGCACCAGCAGCGGTTCAGGCCATCTGACCCCCGATAACACCTGTATCCCGGCAGGTATTCGGTGGTCAGCCGATGGCGTGACCAGCGTCTTGCGTGATCAACCCACCCCTCCAATGGGGTTGCACTTGTAAGTGAAAGCGGGTTACGGTTGGTGCAAAGACAAGCAGGGAGGTCCGAGACGATGAACGCGGTGGTCGATACCGGCGTCGGGAAGACGACGCTGACGGTGACATCCGATCAGGTGTCGCAGGCCGGGGCATTCGACCCGACGGCCCTGCGGTCGGTGGCGCCAGAAGAACTGGCCGAGATTCTCACCAAGGTGGTGCGAATCGTCGCCGCGGGCGGCACGGTGACGATCGGGTCGATGCCCGACGAGCTGACCACGTCCTCGGCGGCGGATCTGCTCGGCATCTCCCGGCCAACGCTGATGAAACTAGTCCGGGAAGGTCAGATCACCGCGCACAAGGTCGGAACCCACACCCGACTCGACACGGTTGACGTTCTTGCCTACCGGGATCGGCTGCGCCAGCGGCAACGCGCGGCATTGCAGCAACTTCGTGACTTCGAAGAGGCGGAGGGACTGGACTACTGACAGTCTGAGACCGGCGGTCGGCACTGGCATCTATTGTCACTCAGGTGAGTTCACGAGTTCCCCACGTGCTGCCGGACGCGAACGTGCTGTATTCGCGGACGCTGCGGGACTGGATCTGCCTGCTTGCCAACAGGTCCGGTCCACCGCTGTTCCACCTGCGCTGGACCGAGGACATTCTGGCGGAGCTGGTCTATCACCTGCGCAAGAAGCACCCGCACTTCTCCGATCCTCAGATCGGAGGAGTGCGGGACCGCATCATCTCCGTCGCCGAGCACGGCCGGATTCGTGGATACGAGATCGACTCCGACCTCGCGTATACCGATGAGTGCGACGCGCACCTGCACGCCGCCGCCGAACACGGCGGGGTCGGGTATGTCATCACCGATGACCGCAGATTCCACGACTTCGCCGTCACCAACGACGATCAACTCGGCTACGAGGTGTACACCTCGGACGACTTTCTGATGCTCGTCCACCGGGACTCGATCGCCACGGTCCGCGAAGCGCTACTCGACCAGATCAAGTACCACCGTCAGCGCGGCAAGCCGTTCAACCTCGCCTCCCGTCTCGAGGCCGCGCAGGCCCCCCAGTTCGCCGCCGCGATCCGCGAGATGATGCAGATGCCAGCCGTTGCTCGCGCCCTCGCCGGTGCGCCCGAGAGCATCTGAAGCGAAGTTCATCCCGTTGGCGCGGGTACGAGTCCGACGATTCCCCGGAGAATGGACTGTTCGGAAAACGACCTTGGTCCACCGGTCAGTGCATCGTTCGGGTGAACAGGGTAGCCCGGTCGGCATGATCACATCCGGACTGCGAGCGTTGCCGGCCTTACGGGTGCCGCGCGGGTTCGGCTGTCTCGAACGTCTCGGCTGGTGTGTTCCAGCCGAGCACGCGGCGGGGCCGGTGGTTGAGTTTCGCAGCGATCGCGTCGAGGTCGTCCCGGGTGAACCTCGACAGGTCGGCGTTCTTGTATAGGTACTGGCGCAGAAGTCGGTTCGTATTCTCGTTCGTGCCCCGTTGCCAGGGATGATGCGGACCGCAGAAATACACCGGCATCGACAACGCTTCGGTGATCATGATGTGAGCGGCCATCTCACGGCCGCGGTCCCATGTCAGCGACCTGCGCAGTGCCGATGGCAACCTGCCCATGTGCCGGGCCACGGCGTCGGCGACCGCGCCGGCTTTGTACCCGTCGGGCAGTGCGACGACCATCGTGTACCGGGTGGCGCGGTCCACCAGCGTCGCCACCGCTGAGGGGTGTACTCCGAACACCAGATCCCCTTCCCAGTGCCCGGCCACCTCACGGGCATCGGCCTCGGCAGGGCGGTCGTGGATGGACATGCCGTATCGGCGACCACAGCCCGATACACGCCTCTGCCGCCGTTGCGGGCGATCTCCCGCGACACCGTCGACGCTGACCTGCCGATCCGTTACGCGATCACTCGAGCCGACCCAGCCCACCGCGATTCCACGCGAGATCTCCTCCCGCTCGTCAAGGGACAGGTCCCCCGCCCGCCGACGGCGAGGGGTCGGGTACTGCCGACCACATCAGCGATCACCGTCAGTGACTCCCCACCACGCCAGCCATCCCAAATCCGCTGCTGCTGTTCAACACTGAACCCGACCAGCGCACCTACCACGACCTCCACAACCGGACATCATTCACCAGCAGTGATGCGCTGACCGGTTGAGACCAAGATCGTTGGCGAGACACTGCGACCGTGGCGGGCGACTCGAACGCTCGATCGATCTGACTGCCCTGAAAATGCCGAGTGCGTTCGGTAGCCTTCACTTTGTTTTTGTTGACGTGTCGAGCAAGCGGCCCATGATGATCGCCGGAGCCGTCAGTGCATAGGATCGGCCGGTGCCCAAAATCACCCTGTCCAACTCGCACTCGGACAGGATGTTGACTCTCTGGCTCGAACCTCGGGGCGAGGACTACTGGATGTATCCGGGTGAGGACTTCACCGTCGAGTTCGACGACGGCGACTACGCCGCGGGCGTCATCGGAGCCGACGGCGGACAGTTCCTGGTGCAGTGGGAAGACGACGGATTGCGGGTGTGGGCGGCCTCTGGCCTTCCGAAGGTCAGGGATCGAACCGGTACCGAACTCGAGTGCGGTCACCGACGTCCGGATGAGGTCGACAACGCCTGGCGAGAAGCCGGGAGATTCGGTCCCACAGGCTAGTCCGGCATGGTCGTGCTCGATGTTCCCCCTGGTTTCTCACCGAGTGGAACATGCTCGGCGTCGGCGACTCAAGGCGGCCCGCTTTTGTCGCGGCGCAGACAATTCCGTCCCGGATACGATCGGGATCGAGGTGCGCCTGCTCCGAGGCGGCCTACGATCCCCGGAAGCCGAGGTCGATCCCACAGTGCCCCTACCGTTGCGGCTAACGGCATTCGACGAACACTTCTATCGCACCGCTGCGTCGGCAACGGCGGTCGTCGTCGGCCTGGCGTGCGCCGTCATCGGATTCGCGATCGACGACTCGACGATCGCGACGCTCAGCTTGGTTCTGGCCCCGCTCGGCGCGATCGGACTGGTCGATCGCTACGCCGAGCGTGCCGAACTGTCACCGGTGGTTCTGCCCGCCCGGCAACCCGATGCGGTGGTGCTGCGGTACCGCCCGCTGCGCGCGCTCGCGGTCATGACCGCGGGCGCGGTTTTCGGCGGTATCACCGTAATCGCCGGTTCGCTGCAAGGGCTCTGGGAAGCCGTTGCGTACGGCATTCCCCTCTGCGTGATCTTCCTACTGATAGCCGCGATGATGGTCGTCTCTCGCGTGTTGGTGCGGCTCACGATCTCCCCACACTGGATCAGGGTCCGGTTACTGGGCACCGATCAGGAAATCGCCTGGGACAGCATCATCGAGATCGGCATCGCGGAGACACCCGAGGGTGATGTCATCATTATCACCTGCCATGAGACAGGAGTGCGTCACCACCGACGTATCGGTTGGCTCGCCGCGCGTCGGCGACTTCCCGGGCCAGGACCCGAAGAGCAGTGGACGATCCCAGCCGCCTACTGGGGAACCGACCCGATTATGCTGCTCGATGCGCTGACGTGCCTGCATGAGGACTCGGCAATTCGCGCCCGGCTCTGCCCCGGACTCCTGACAGACTTGTTGATGCACGGTCGCGAATTGTCGGCACCGGCCGATCCGGAAGATACCGCCGACCGGCAGAGGTGACGACCCGGCCGATGTCGTCCATCGTCCTTATGCAGCAGCGGTTCCAGCCGCGCCCACCGGGCATCGGTCATATCCGCCCGCCCCGCGACCGACACCCTGGTCACGAAATCTCCGACACTTCAAGTCTGCTCGGCTGCTGAACCTCCTACCGGAGACCTCGTCTGCTCCAGGTCACTGACACGCGCACCAGTGCCGCATCTTCCACCACCGCAACCGACAGCCCGACCTCACCGGACCACCACTTTCGACACGCCCTAGGTGCCGTCGAGGTCGAGATCAGCGCCACCTGATTCTGCGAGAACACCGCCCCTCATCGCTGAGAGTCACACCCGGCTCCCCGGGCGACTGTCCGAAAACTGTCCGGTGCAGCTGTCCAGGCACGGACCAGGCGAACACCCCGGCACGACATCCACTGACCATGTCCCGGGACCTCAGCGCACGAGGCGGAGTCGGGTGGCGGCGAGTCCGACACTCAACCGCTGCCCCCAGGACAGGCGTAGTGCGTCGTGCTCGATGCCGTCGCCGAAGGCCACCAGTCCGTCGGACTCGACGTCGATGTGCAGGCTTTCGTCGGTGATCTCGCCTTCGGTGTGCGTGACCCCGGTGGTCGGTGAAGGCCATGCCTCCCTGACGAACCAGACGAGTCTGCGCTCGGTGGGTTCGGGCAGGGGCAGTGGGCTTTTCCGTTCGCGGTGCGTCGATGAGCACCAGCCGGTGGCGCCCGTGCCGCTGCCGACGAGGACGCCCGAGGATGCCTGGCGTTCGTTGTGGATGCGGTAGCGGCTGGCCTGATGGCTCGGATGGCCGATGTAGATCTCGTTGAGCGCGTGCAGTGTCTGTCCGTCGCCGGTTTTCGCCTCGACCATCGTGAGGTCGTCCGTGTCGCCGGTGCAGTGCAGGAGTTCTGCCGCGTCGGCGGGGGTGTGCGCGGCGAGCACACCCGGCTCCGGGCTGATGCCGATGACGGCCTGGCCGTCGAGATATTTGGCCACGTTGGCGACCAGCCCGTCCTGCCCGACGATCACGACGATGTCCTCGGGCGCGAACAGGAACCGCGACAGGTCCTCCCGCTCGACCATGCCGCGTCGCCATCCCAGCGGAATCGCACCACTGACCTCGGCCAACGCCGCGCGGGTCCGTCGGTCACGCTCCGCCACCTCGTCCAGCGATCTGTCGCGTGACCTCAGGTAGAACTCCACCTGCCCGCGCGTTCCGTGCCGTGCCAGCAGCTCGGACAGCTCGGTGCGCCGGTGCACCAGCACGATTCGCGGAGCCAGGCTCATCGGGTGAGCCGTTGCAGGATCGGCGCGATCATGTCCGGCGTCAGGGTGATGCTGCCGATCTCCGGCAGGTTGCCCGCGAGTTCCTTGGCGGCCAGCGCGTAGAGCGTTTCCTGGGGGATCTCCCGGTACGCGTCCAGACGCGCCTTCTCACCGGCGGCTTGGGCCTCGGCGAGCTTGCGGATGCCGTCAGCTTTGGCGTCGTCGGCGATCCTGCCGACCCTGGCCTGGTCCTCGGCGCTCCTGAGCGCGTTCGCGCCGCGCTGGACGACCAGGAGTTCCTCCCGCTTCGCCAGCTCGATCTGGCTCTGCAGTTCGTTCTCGCTGATCGCGCGCTCGCGTTCGACGGCGAGCGCGCGCCGCTCGAAGGTCGCCCTGTCCGCTTCCTGCTGAACCTTCTCGCGGATCGTGGTCTGGAGCGCCTTCTCCATCTCCGCGTCGGGGCGGATCGCGACGACGCGGATGTCGATGATCTCCAGCCCGATGTGGGCCGCGGTCAGCTTGCGTGTGGTGGCTTCCTTGACCTTGTCGACGCCGGTGCGGATGGCGGTCTCGAGGTCGAGCGTGGCGAGAACCTCGAGGGCGTGTTGCTGCGTGTTCTCGGTGAGGGTGTTCGCGATCTGGCTCAGCGGGTCCTGGCGCCAGGTTCCCGTGTCGGGGTCGATCGAGAAGTCGATCCTGCTCGTCGCCGTCTCAGGATCGGTGCAGCGGTAGGTGACCGTGAGCTGGACGGTGACGTCCTGGTAGTCGCGGGTGCGGGCGTGGAAGAGCATCGGAAGCTCGCGGTCGGCCACCGGAACCTCACTGAGGACCGCGGTGCTCGGACGGAACCAGAAGCTCAGTCCGGTGCCGTCGTGCAGGACCTTGCCCCTGCGGACATGCCTGACATGGACGGTCGGGGCTCCCCTGAGATGCCGCAGTCCGGGGTAGCCACTGATGTCTGCCATCGCCTTCTCCTTAGTTATGGTCGTATCGACTATAACAAACCATCAGTCGACAGTCAGTAGCAAGTCAACGAAGACTCCACTCAGCGGCAAGCCCTGGGTTTTCGGGGTACCGGCCCCGCGAAAACTGTGGAACGCTACCGCTTCACGCGGTTCCCTGGCGAGCGCCGGGGCCGACCACACCGAGGCGAAGGACCACCGAACCCATGCGAATCGCAGGACTGACCGCCCTCGCGGCGGGCGCACTCGTTCTCCCAGCCATCCTGGCTCCCGCGGCATCGGCAGAGGTGGAGGACATCACCATCCAGGCCTGGGGTAACAGCGAAATGCCCGTCGCCTGCGACTATGTGGGCGCCAACTGCAGCGTCATGGCCCGGATGTTCGGCTCCGACTACGCACTACCCGCCACCGTGACGATCAACGGCCGCGAGCTCAGTTCGCCCGAGCGCCTGGACTACCCGGACCGAGAGCGCAGCGCGGTCCGCGGCACCTGGCGCCCGCCGGCCAAGGGTACTTACACGATCGTGGCCACCCAGGGCTCTTCCACCAAGACCCTTGTTGTCGAGATCACCGGAGATGCTCAGCTCGGCAGCGGCTCAGCGGGACTGCTGCCCAGCGGTTCCAGCTAACCATCGAGTCCGGCCCTGACCGATACCTCGCGTAGCCGCGGGGGGTGTCCCTATGGTTTTCGTCAACCTGAGTGGGACCTGGTTGATCGTGTCGAGGTCCTCGGTGAGGATGGTCCGATGTCGGGTGTGAGGTTCGTGCGGCGCGTTGATGGGTTGGCCTATGAATTCGTCCGTGACGGGGATGTGCATGGCTTCCCGTCGTATAAGCGGGTCGAC
Organism: Nocardia sp. NPDC055053; assembly: GCF_053608285.1. Taxonomy (NCBI): domain Bacteria; kingdom Bacillati; phylum Actinomycetota; class Actinomycetes; order Mycobacteriales; family Nocardiaceae; genus Nocardia; species Nocardia sp. NPDC055053. The sequence continues at coordinate 333,099 of NZ_JBSGVD010000001.1, forward strand.
CTGGATATATGGTGTCGCCGACTGCCCAACTTCGGATGGGTCGTGTGCGATGCGGTCGGTCTGGTGTCGAGCCGTCCGTTCGATGAGCCGGGGCAGGGCGAGCTCCCTCCTGAGGGTGTATGGGTGAGCCGCAAGGGCGAGCGATCCTATGTCTATGACCTCGTGCGCGCCGATCCTCGAGCTGCAACCGGTTCCGGGATTCGGTAGGGCTGCTTGGTTTTCAGCATCGCGTAGAGGACGTCGCAGCGTCGTCGGGCCAGGCAGATGAGGGCGGCGTTGTGTTTCTTGCCCTCGGCTCGCTTCCTGTCGTAGTAGGTGCGCGAGACAGGTCGTAGAGCGGCGTTCGATATCGACGGCCATCTGTTTCCGTTGCAGCAGAACAGTTTTCAATGAATCCGCCAGTTCGGGAGGACAGTCTCGGCGGCATGTGACCCGGGAACGACGACGGTCTGCACGGGTAGCGCGGCCAGGATTTCCTCGACCAACCGGCCGCCCGTCCGGGGCGCGTGTTTGGTGGCGATGGCAGTGAGTTTGCGTCGACCTGCGGCCCGGATTCCTGCCGGTCCGCCGCAGCGCGTTCGTCATCGTCGGCAAGGTAGTCAGGCCATGACTGCCACCTCCGGGGCAACGGCAGCGACCTTCGCGACCGCCTTACGGGTGCGGTCCGAATCCACACCGGCCACCACAGGCAGCGCTGCCCGCCACAATCGGGCCGCGTCCTCATGCCGTCCCAGCTTCCAGCGCAGAAGCCCGGTCTCGATCTCACTCAGCGCGCGAATCCGGGTATGCGTCTGCGGGTTCCAGGCAGCCGCGCTCATATCCAAGTGCCGCTCGGCTTCACTCAGATCACCGAGCGCTGCGAACGCTTTCGATGCCTGTCGGCTGACAGATGCCTTGTTCGGGCAGAACAGCGACAGCCAGCGCGGAAGTTCGGTCGTCGTGGTCGGGGTGAGCCACGGATCAATCCTGCGCAAAGTGCCCCGCGCCGCGCGATGGTCTCCGCCTTCCGCGTACATCCGAGCGAGCGCAACATCGAACACTGTCTGTGCATCAACGTCTACGTGACCGCGTGCCCGCGATACCGCGCGCTCGGCAAGTTCGACGCTGTGCTCCGGCATACCCACGTCGCCCGCGTGCAAGGCGATGATCCGCAGTACGAAACCGTCCTGTCCGGGCACGCCGGATTCCTCGGCCAACCGCAGTGCGGCCAGGAAATACCGCAGCGCTGCCCCGTCCGCGCCGACATCGTGCGAGCTGAATCCGATCGCGTACGCGAGTTCCGATGCCGCACTGAACGCTTCGGCCCGCACACGAGCGTCGGTGAACCGGGACCGAAGCAGGGCAGAAACGTCGGTCGAGAGAAACACCGTCATCGCGGCCCGTCCGGCCCCGCCGCCGCGCACTTCATCGAACCGGAGGAGGGCATCGGTCACGCCGCGCACCGCCGCCACATCAGCCGTGCCGGTACCCGTGCCATCACCGATTGCCGACAGGCGCGCGTGCTCGGGCATCGGCAGCAGGGCGGTGGCCGCGAGTGAGGCACTGTAGGCCGCGGAACGGAGAAACCCACGCCGGTCCAGGTCGGCGCGGCCCAGCGCCTCCGCTGTAGTCACCGCGTCGAGCGGGCCGCACGCACGTCGATACGCCGCAACGACATCGGCGGTGGGTACGCGCCGCCCGGTCTCGTAATGGCCCAGCGCGGCCCGACTGTAAGGCACTCGGTCGGCCAGCTCGGTCAGGCTGAACCCCGCTGCCTCACGGGTCGCGCGGAGCTGTGCCCCGACGACTGCGGGGGATGGGCCCGATTCCATACAACACACGGTAGCCGCGCGATGGGGTTGTAGACGCGCTGTAGCCGAAGAACCGTTCTTCCTGGCACCTGTCGGCGGAAAGCTTGGTCTCAGCCCCACCGCCGGGGTGTGCCGGGCAACGCTGCTCGGCACATCGGGCGCAGTGAGCTGCGCGGACGATGGCGAAAGCTCCGCGGCGGTGGGCGCACTGACCTGACACCCACCAGGGGGACCGATGAGCGATGCGATCAAACCTTGGCTCGATGGGCTGACCGAACGGGCCGCGCTGCGGTCCATGGCGATCCGTCGCGCACCAGAGCCGCCGTACGGGTGGGAGTTGTACAGCCCGTTCCGGGTCGTCTGCCATGGGTCGCTGGACAATGTGGCCGCGTGGCTGACCGCTGCCGAACAGCGCGATGGTTGTCCGCCGACACTGGGCGAAACCAGCGGACGGGCGGACGGGTGACCACGCTCGGGTTCGTCGTCGCGATCGGCCTGCCGTTGGCCGTCCTGGTCGGCGTGGTGGTGTGGCCGACGAGGATTCCGCCCGATCGCACGGTGGACGCGATCCGGCGGCGGGTGGAGTCCGAGACCGAACGGAATCGAGTTCGCCGCCGACCGCCGCCGTGGTGACGGGCTGACCCCGTTCTGACTGGCGGCAAAGCTCCGTGTCACGAATTCGCGCGGCGTGGGTGCCGGCCGACGTTGTGGTGGCATGGCATGGACATTCGGAACGTATGACGCGGGCCGTCTACGGGCGAGTCACCGACGACCGCCTGACCGCCGCGTCCGCAGTATGCGGATTCCTGAATCTCGGTGCAGCGCTGATCTGTTGGCGACGACTCAGCAATCGAACCCGATAGGAGCTCTGAGGGGACTCGAACCCCTGACCCCACACTGCTGGGATTACAACCAGGAGGCGATCCAGCCGAGCGCACGCTCGGCACCGGGACGGTACCTGTCCGGGACGGTTGGCGGTCGCTCGGCGATTACCCGTGGGTCGACAAGACCGGCTCGCAGCAGGGCATTGACGAAGTTCTGGTCCTTCTCGCGGAGGGCACAGAGTTTCGCCACGCACAGATCTTCCTTGTCGAGGCACCAACTGGTGAACTCAGGTTTACCCGACGATCTGGCACGCGGTGCGGATCGCGTGCTCCAACTGGTGGCGGCGCATCAACTCCCCGCGCGGAGAACATCAGCGCGCTCGTCTTGCGCGAGCAATCCACCCATCGGCGAGACCTCACGCATTTCGATCGACTCCCGGTCAAGGCCGGTGAGGACTCGGTGCAGGCCGGGGACATCAGAGCGTTCGATCAGCGTCTCCCAGCGGTTTCAAGCATCACTTCCTGCAGCACGTCGCGCCGACTGGACATACCCAAATATAGCATTCAGCACTATAGCGGCAAGATTGAGCGCTGATGCAACGACAAAAGGTCCGGCTCGAAAGCCGGACCTTTTGTTTTGGGTGGAGCTAAGGGGACTCGAACCCCTGACCCCCACACTGCCAGTGTGGTGCGCTACCAGCTGCGCCATAGCCCCGTGTTCTTTTGTTTCAGCGGCTCTCGCTGCTGCCTGAATGAAGTTACACCATGCCGATCAGGGACAACAAATCGGCTGGTAGGAGGCAAAAAAGTAGGGTTTTGGGCGGGGTTGGTGGGGCCTGCGTGGAAGGCGGGGTCCATGGGGGCCGAGTAGAATGTGCCGAACCTCACGCCGGGGGTCAGGGGGCGAGGTTCAGGACCCAGTTCTCGTCGGTCCAGTCGATCTTGGTGGTGCCGTCGTAGATGGCGGGGGTGGCGGCCTTGTTGCCGGTGCGGGCGTCGAGGTCGTCGAGGTTTTGCTTGGCGGCGGCGCGGGCGGCGTCGAGCTGGGTGCCGTTGGTGATGCACGGGCCGACGGATTCGGGGGCGCCGGATTCGATGGCGAGGGTGGCCAAAGCGGGGTTGCTCAGGTCGGCGCCGCCCTCGTCGGGCTGCTTGGTGGTGAACAGGGCCTCGTGGAATGTGCTGTAGGTGGGGCCCGAACCGGTTTGGGCGACACAGAGATTCGCGGCGATGGCGCGGGTGGAGTAGTCCTTGCTCTTGGACTGGGGGTCGAGGAACGCCACGAAGTGGTAGTTCACCGCCAGCTTGCCCTCGTCGATCTTCTGGGCGAGTTCCTGGCCGAAGGTCGTTTCCATCACGCCGCAGGCGGGGCAGAGCGGGTCCTCGAAGATGTCGACGGTCTTCGGTGCGTCGGGGCGGCCGAGGCGGATGACGCCCTCGGGCTGGATCGCGACCTGCACTGCGGGCTCGCGCACGGCGCCGTAGCCGTCGTTGCGTACCTCGGTGGGCGCCGTCTTGTTCCACTTGAACGCGGCGAACACGAGGAGCCCGATCACGACGAGGGCCACCGCGGCCAAGGCGTAGGTGGTGTTGCTGGAAACGGGACGGGGATTGTGCTGGGAACCGGCGCTGCTCACCCGTCCACTTTGCCTCGAGTCACCGGCGGCTCGCCGACGGGGCCGACAAATATCTCGCTGACCTGCGGATCTATCGTTTCGACTGGTCGGAGTCGACCGGCCGCAGCGATGACACCATGCCGGTGCGCACCACGGGGACCCCATCGGGGCAGCCGTCGCAGGTGCACTGCGGGTCGATGCCGTCACCGGCGTGATCGGGGTGCTCCGGGTCCTCGGGATGTTTGATCCGCGACGGTTCCGGCGTCACCAGCCACACCGCCGCCGACACCGCCAGCACGCCACCGGTGACCGCCATGCCGACCCCGAACGAGGTGCGCTCGGCCACCCAGCCGATCCCGATCGGTCCGAGCACGGTGCCCAGATCCGCCGCCATCTGGAACGCCGCCAGCACCGGTCCGCCACGCGCGCGGGCGCCGATGACATCGGCCAGCGCCGCCTGCTGCGCCGGGCTGAACATCCCCGACCCCACCCCGGCGACGAAGGAGGCGGCCAGGAACCAGGGCAGCGAGGGCGCGAACCCGAGCACGCCGGTGCCGACCGCGCAGATCGCCGACCCCGCGATCAGGAACGGTTTACGGCCGAACCGGTCCGACAACCGCCCCGACACGAACAGCACGGCGGCATTGCCCGCGGCGAACACGGTCAGCGCCACCCCGGCCATGCCCGATTCCTGCTCCAGAATCTCCACGACCAGCAGCGGAACAAACGCCATTCGCACACCGAACACCGCGGCGCCGCCGGCGAAACTCGACAGCAGGACCGCGCGATAGGCGGGTTCGGACCAAGCGTGGCGGAAGGTGAATTCCGGTGCGGCCGCGCCCTCCTCGACCGCCAGCACCGGCGATTCGCGCAGGCCGACGAAGACGATGCCACACACGATCAGCAGCGCGGCCGCGTAGATGAGGAACGGCGCGCGCAGCCCGAGCCCGGCCAGACCACCGCCGACCAGCGGACCGACCAGCGAGCCGATCAGGAAGCTGGTCGAGTAGATCCCCGAGACCCGCCCGCGCGCGGCGGGTGGGGACACCCGGATGATCAGCGCCATCGACGACACCGTGAACATCGTCGACCCGACGCCGCCGAGCGAACGCAGCACCAGCAGTTGCCAATACGTCTGCGCCAGCGCGCACGCACCGGTCGACAACGCGACGATCACGATGCCGGCCAGATACACCCGCCGCTCGCCCAGCTTCTGCACGAGCCGCCCACTGGCCGGCGCGAACAGCAGGCGCATCAGGGCGAACGCGCTGACGATCGCCGAGGCCGCCGCGATCCCGACACCGAATTCGCGCGCGTACTGCGGCAGGACCGGCGCGACCAGACCGAAGCCGATCGCGATGACGAAGGCCGCCGCGATCAGTACCCAGATCTCGGCCGGTAGTCGTACCTTCGCCGGAGCGCTCACTCGGCCAGCGCCTGATTCACCATCTCCTCGGCGGCGGCCTGCACCTGGGTCAGATGCTCGGAGCCGAGGAACGATTCGGCGTAGATCTTGTATTTGTCCTCGGTGCCCGACGGGCGGGCGGCGAACCAGGCGTTCTCGGTGGTCACCTTCAGCCCGCCCAGCGGCGCGCCGTTGCCGCGCGCGGTGGTGAGGATGCCGGTGATCTCCTCGCCGGCGATCTCGGTGCCGGTGATGGCGTCCGGGGTCAGCGCGGCGAGCTTGGCCTTCTGCGCGCTGGTGGCCGCGGCGTCGATGCGCGCGTAGGCGGGGCTGCCGTACTGACGTTCCAGCTCGCCGTAGCGGGCCGACGGGGTCTGACCGGTGACGGCGGCGATCTCGGCGGCGAGCAGCGCCAGCAGGATGCCGTCCTTGTCGGTGGTCCACACGGTGCCGTCCATCCGCAGGAACGACGCGCCCGCGCTCTCCTCACCACCGAATGCCAGGCTGCCGCTGAACAATCCGGGCACGAACCACTTGAACCCGACCGGCACCTCGTAGACGTCGCGGCCCAGCACGTTGACGACCCGGTCGATCATCGACGAGCTGACCACCGTCTTGCCGATCTTGGTCAGCGCGTCCCACCACATCCGGTTCGCGACCAGGTATTCGATCGCGACGGCCAGGAAGTGGTTGGGGTTCATCAGGCCACCGTCGGGGGTGACGATGCCGTGCCGGTCGGCGTCGGCGTCGTTGCCGGTGGAGATGTCGTAGTCGTCCTTGATGCCGACCAGGGCCGCCATGGCGTGCCGGGAGGACGGGTCCATCCGGATCTGGCCGTCGCTGTCGAGGGTCATGAAGCGCCAGGTCGGGTCGACGAACGGGTTGACCACTTCCAGTTCGAGATCGAAACGCTGGCCGATCTCCTCCCAGTAGTCCACGCTCGCGCCGCCCATCGGGTCGGCGCCCATCCGGATGCCCGCGCCGCGAATCGCGTCCAGGTTCAACGCGTTCGGCAGGTCGGCGACGTAGTGGTCGAGGTAGTCGTAGCGCTCGACGTGGGTGCTCAGCGCCTGCGTCAGCGAGACGCGCTTCACCGCGGCGAGGCCGCCGCGCAGCAGCTCATTGGCGCGGGCGGCGATGGCGTCGGTGGCCTTGGTGTCGGCCGGACCGCCGTGCGGCGGGTTGTATTTGAAGCCGCCGTCGCGCGGCGGATTGTGTGACGGGGTGACCACGATGCCGTCGGCCTGGTGCTTGGTGCCGCCCTTGTTGTGGCGCAGCACAGCGTGACTCAGCGCGGGGGTCGGGGTGTAGCGGTCGCGGGCGTCGATCACGGCGGTGACGTCGTTGCCGGCGAGCACCTCGAGCGCGGTGGTCCACGCCGGTTCGGACAGGGCATGGGTGTCGCGCGCGAGATAGACCGGGCCGGTGATGCCTCGGGTGGCGCGGTATTCGACGATCGCCTGGGTGATCGCCATGATGTGCGCCTCGTTGAACGCGCAATCCTCGCTGGAGCCGCGGTGGCCGGAGGTGCCGAACACGACCTGCTGGCTCGGTTCGGCCGGATCGGGGACCCGGCTGTAGTACGCGGTGACCAGGTGGGCGATGTCCACCAGGTCGGTCGGGCGGGCTGGCCGTCCGGCGCGATCGTGGGCCATGGTGGGTGTTCCCTTCCGTGTCGGCTGCGCGCGGCTGGTCATGAGGATCATGCGCACAACCACTGGGTAAGGGACGCGGCGGCGTACACCGCGGCCAGGCTCGCCGCGACGCTGATCACGACATTGCCCACGGCATACACGTAGGCGCCCTCGGTCACCAGACGGACCGTCTCGTAACCGAACGTGCTGAACGTGGTCAGCGCACCACAGAAGCCGGTTGCCGCGAACGCCAGCAGCGCACTGCCCGCACTCGCGCCGATCAGACCACCGAGCAACGCCGAACCGACAATGTTAACGGTTAGCGTCCCCCATGGCAGCCCCGCCGGAAAGCGCGCGGACACCGCCCGATCGATCAGGTAGCGAGCGGGGGCGCCGAGCATTCCGCCTGCCAGCACGAGCACCGCCGTCATCGGCGGCCTCGCCGCGCGGTAGCCCACATCTCGACCATCGGATGGCACCCTTCCGTCCTCGGATTCACGTGGTCCGCCGTCCGGCGCCTGCCACCCACCGGGTCGCGATCACGGCCACGGCCACGGCACTCAGTCCGGCGAGCACCGACAGGCCGAGATAGGCCACCGCCGTGCCGACCGCACCGGTGTCGATCAGTGTACGAAGCTCGAGGGCGAAGGTGGAGAAAGTCGTGAACCCGCCCAGCACACCGACTCCCAGGAACGGGCGAACCAGTTTCGGCGCCGCCCACAGTTCGGTGACCGCCACCATCAGCACCCCGATCGCGAAGCAGCCGGACACATTGACCACCAGCATGGACCACGGGAACTCTCCCGGATGTACCGGCCACCAGTGCCCGGCGGCGAAACGGGCGCTCGCGCCGAGGCCGCCGCCCACCGAGATCGCCGCGAGGACGGCGGGATCGAGCGCCGGGGGCCGCGATGTCATTGCGCTGCCCTCCCCTGCTGATCCGACGGTGGTCGTCGCTCATGGTATCGAGAGGCGCGGGAACACCGATGGCCCGGACCGATTGCCGGTCCGGGCCATCGCCGGGTGGATCAGTGCGCCAGCACCGGCTCACCTTCGGCCGGAGCGGGCACCGTGTTCGGCATGAGCACACCGATCACGATCGCACCGAGCACGAACGTCGCTGTCGCCCACCAGAAGCTGGTGGTGTAGCTCTCGATCGCGGCCTGCGCCACGGTCAGCGGGCCCGGCTGATGCGCGGACACGTAGTCGGTCATCGCCGAGGCCGCGATCGTGCTCAGCAGCGCGGTGCCGATGGAACCGCCGACCTGCTGGCTGGTGTTGACCATCGCCGAGGCGACGCCGGCATCCTCGTGGTCCACTCCGGCGGTCGAGCCCTGGAACGCGACCGACATCGCACCACCGAGGCCGAGGCCGAGCAGCACCAGCGCGGGCAGGATGTGGGTGGCGTAGCCGGTGTCGAGGCCGATCCGGGTCAGCCAGAGCATGCCGGCCGCGGCGACGAGGAAGCCGCCGCTGATGACGACCTTGGGCCCGACCTTGGGCAGCAGCAGCGAGGGCGCGGTGGTCGAGGAGGCCACCATGCCCGCGACCATCGGCAGGAACGCGACGCCGGTCATGATCGGCGAGTACTGCAGGGTCAGCTGCATGTAGTAGGTGAGGAACAGGAAGATCGCGAACATCCCGATGCCCATGATGAACACGGTCAGGTAGGACGCGCCGCGGGTGCGGTCGGCGACGATGCGCAGCGGCAGCAGCGGGTGCGCGACCCGGGTCTCGAGCCACCCGAACACCGCGAGCAGCACCGTGCCGCCGATCAGGAACGCCAGCGTGGAGGGCGCGGTCCAGCCTTCGGACTCGGCCTGCGAGAAGCCGTAGACGATGCCGAACAGCGCGGCGGTAACCGCGATGGTGCCCGGCCAGTCCAGCTTGGGCCGCGCGTTCGAGACGTGCTTGGCCAGCAGCAGCACGGCACCGACCAGCGCGACGGCGGCGAAGATCAGGTTGACGTACATCGCCCAGCGCCACGACGCCCATTCGGTGAGCGCGCCACCGAGCAGCAGGCCGATCGCGCCACCGGCACCGGCGACGGCACCGAAGATGCCGAAGGCCTTGGCCCGTTCACCGGGTTCGGTGAAGGTGACCGTCAGCAGCGAGAGCGCGGCGGGCGCGAGCAGCGCGCCGAAGACGCCCTGGCCGACGCGGGCGGCGACGAGCATCTCGAAGGTGGTGGCCGCGCCGCCGATGGCGGAGGCCACCGCGAAGCCGATCAGGCCGATGATGAAGGTGTTGCGGCGGCCGAACAGGTCGCTGAGCCTGCCGCCGAGCAGCAGCAGGCTACCGAAGGCGAGGGCATAGCCGGTGATGACCCACTGCCGGTCACCGTCACCGAAGCCGAGGTCGGCCTGGGCCGCCGGCAGGGCGATGTTCACGATCGTCGCGTCCAGCACGACCATCAGCTGGGCGATGCCGAGCACGGCAAGCACCCACCAGCGCAGGGCGTGGGACCCGCGGCGGCCGGTATCCGCGGCCGCGGGACTCTTCGTCCCGGTCTCGAGTGTGGTGGTCATAACTCCCCTTGTAAGTCGGCTGGGTTCGATGTGAGTGGCATAATCGGAGATACCGCCTCCGCTTCATTCGAAGCTACCAGAGTAACGGAGAAACCACCTCCACTTAATCCAGCGATGGGTAGGATGTACCTGTGAATCACGCCACGACGACTGCCGCACCACCCCGCCGACTGCGCGCCGACGCCGCCCGCAACCAGGCACGCATCGTCGCGGCCGCTCGTGAACTGTTCGCCGATCACGGCCTGGAGATCACCCTCGACGACGTCGCCGAGCGCGCGGGCGTCGGTGTCGGCACCGTCTACCGCCGCTTCGCGAACAAGAAGGAGCTCATCGCCGAGGTCTTCGACCAGCACATGGTCGACTTCGCCGACCAGGCCGACGAGGCGATGCGCAATCCCGACCCGTGGCTCGGCCTCGTCCAGTTCTTCGAAGACGCCTGCCAGCACTTGGCCACCAACCGAGGGTTCAGCGAAGTGATGCTCGAGCTCGAGGAGGACCCGGCCCGCTTCGCCGAGCTGCGCGATCGGATCCGCCCCTCGGTCGCGGCGATCGTCGACCGCGCACGCGACGCGGGCGCGGTGCATCCCGATGTCACGACCACCGATTTCTTCGCGCTGATCCACATGGTCAACGCGTTCGCCGAGTTCGCCGGGCCGGTGAATTCCGAAGTCTGGCAACGCTATATGGCCATCACACTCAACGGTGTCCGCACCGACGCGGTACCGCGCCGCCCCCTGCTCGTCGACCCGCTGACCGACGAGGAAGTCGAGCAGGCCAAGGCAGCGGGTTGCCTCGGCCGACGCCGCTGAGCAGTACTTCCACCCCCGTGCAGTAGCGCGCGTCACAGTCGATCCTCTACTGTTGGACGCATGACCAAGAGCACCTGGGTGAACTGGGCGGGCGAGCAGCGCTGCACACCCGCCGTCGTCGCCGCACCGCGCGGCGTCGAAGAACTGGCCGAGATCGTCGCCGAGTCCGCCGCCGCGGGCCGGACCGTGCGCGTCGCGGGATCGGGCCATTCGTTCACCGACGCCGTGCTCACCGACGGCACCCTGATCGACCTGGGCGGCCTCGACCGCGTGCTCGAGGTCGACACCGCGACCGGTCGCGTCCGGGTCGAAGCCGGGCTCACCCTGCACGCGGCGAGCCCGCTGCTGCACTCGCACGGGCTGGCCTTCCCCAACCTGGGCGATATCGACACCCAGTCCATCGCGGGCGCGACCGCCACCGGCACCCACGGCACCGGCGCCAAGCTGCGCAACATCTCCGCGGCGCTGCATTCGGTGGAGGTGCTGCGCGCCGACGGCACGCGGGTCGAGCTCAACGAGGAGACCGACCCCGACGCCTGGCGGGCCGCGCGGGTCAGCATCGGCGCGCTCGGCATCGTCACCGCGGTGACGCTGCAACTGGAACCGTCGTTCGTGCTCGACCTCGTCGAGCGGCCGGTCCCGATCGCCGAGGTGCTCGACAACCTCGACGAACTCGCCGACGGCAGCGACCATTTCGAGTTCTTCGCCTTCGCGCACGCCGATGTGGCGATGACCAAGTCGAGCAACCGCTCCACCGAGCCGGAGCAGCCGCGCGGCCGGACGAGCGCCTGGCTCAACGACGTCGTGCTCTCCAACCACCTCTTCGACGGAATGTGCAAGGTGGGCAGGCGGATTCCCACCGCCGTCCCCGCGATCCACCGGCTCGCGACCAAGGCGGGCAGCAACAACCGCAAGATCGACCGGTCCTACCGGGTGTTCGCCAGCCCGCGCCTGGTCAAGTTCACCGAGATGGAATACGCGATCCCGCGCGAGCACGCCCGCGCCGCGATCACCGAGATCCTCGACGTGACACAACGATTCGACACCCCGATGCCGATCGAGGTGCGCTGGGTCGCCCCCGACGACGCGTTCCTGTCCCCCGCGGGCGGCCGCGACACCTGCTACATCGCGGTGCATCAGTACGAGGGCATGGTGTGGGAACCGTACTTCCGGGCCTGCGAAGCGGTGTTCGACCGGTATCAGGGCAGGCCGCACTGGGGTAAGCGGCACTTCCAGACCGCCGAGACGCTGCGCACCCGCTATCCCGACTGGGACCGTTTCGCCGCGGTGCGCCGCCGCTTCGACCCCACCGGCGTGTTCGCCAACGATTACGTGAACCGGGTGCTCGGGCCACTGGACTGACGGCGGGCGGTGCGGACATCCGCCGGACAGCAGTGTCGCCGGTCGCCCGCACGCCCACCCGTCCGGATGGAATGATGGTCGGCGATATCCGAAGCGCCACAAGCACTTCGCCCCTGCGCCGAAAGGGCGACCATGGCCCACACTCCCAGCGTGTTGTTCGTCTGCGTCCACAATGCGGGCAGGTCACAGATGGCGGCGGGTTTCCTACGGGCGATGGCCGGTGACCGGATCGAGGTGCGGACGGCGGGCAGCGAGCCCGCCGCCGAGCTGAACCTGGCCGCCGTCGCGGCGATGGCCGAGATCGGCATCGACATCGCCGGTGAACGACCCAAGCCGCTCACCGACGACGCCGTCGGAGTGTCCGACGTGGTGGTCACCATGGGCTGCGGCGAGGTGTGCCCGTATTTCCCCGGAATCAGTTACCGCGACTGGGTTCTCGCCGATCCCGCCGGGCAGCCGATCGAGGTGGTCCGCGGCATTCGCGATCGCCTGCAGATCCTGGTCGGCAACCTCATCGCCGAACTGGTGCCCGTTCCCGCGCGCTGAGATCGGGTCCGATTCGTTCAAGACGACAGCACACGCCCGTGTCTACGCTGCGGATATGACTCCACAGCTCGATGTCCTCTCGATCGTCGTCTCCGATATGGCCGCCTCGGTGGCCTTCTACCGCAAGCTGGGGCTGGTGTTCCCCGACGGTGCGGAAAACGAGGGCCACACCGAGGCGCCGCTCGGCGGTGGACTGCGGCTGGCGCTGGACACCGAACAGGTGATCGCCTCGTTCGTCCCCGGCTGGCAGCCGCCGACCGGCCCCGGCCGCAGTGGCATCGCGTTCCGCTGCGCCGATCCGGCCGAGGTCGACAAGCTCTGGGGCGAGCTCGTCGACGCCGGCTACCACGGTGAACTCGCGCCGTGGGACGCCGTCTGGGGCCAGCGCTATGCCTCGCTCGCCGACCCCGACGGCCAGGGCATCGACCTCTACGCGCCGTTGCCCAGCGAATAGGCCGACCAGCCGCGCGGATCGCGCTGACGCTGCTGAAAACGGCCAAGGATCTCGCGTACCTCGTCGCTGACCGGCAATTCGCCGGTCAGCCTGGTCCACAGGTGCGTGTCGTGTTCGGTCAGCGTCACCGGTCCGTGCGTGGCGACCTCGGCGACGAAGGTGAACTGCCTGGTGCGGGCGCCGCCGCCGGACAGATAGTCGAATTCGCCGAGGTAGTCACTGATTCCGGTGACCTGCAGGCCGGTTTCCTCCGCGACCTCGCGGGTCACCGCCTCGTCGAGCGCCTCACCCGGCTCGACCACGCCGCTCGGCAATTCCCAGCGACCGCTCAGAGAGTCCGATCGTCGGCGGCGCAGGATGAGAACCCGGTGGTGGCGGACGACGACGGCGCCGACGACCAGCCGACGGACCTCATCTCGCTCGGCCTCGATACGAAGCGTGGAGTACACGGTTTCGTCGATCATCAGGTCACATCCTCTCGTCGGTGGTTCGGACTTGCCTGGCACATACGACGGGGCGTGCCTTGTGAGCGTAACCCTCCGTCACGATGTTGCCGAATGAGACTTTCCGGGCATCGACGGGTCGATCAGCAGGCTTGCAGGGCTCGGACCGAGCATCCGGCCAGGTCACGGAACTCTCTGGACAGGTGCGCCTGGTCGGCGAACCCGGTGACGGCGGCCGTTTCCGCCGCCGGGATACCCGCGCGCACCGCCGCCAGCGCGCGCTGGAAACGCAGAATCCGGGCCAACATCTTGGGTCCGTAGCCGAACGCGGACAGCGAACGCCGATGCAGCAGCCGGGTGGATATCCCGGCCAGTGCCGCCGTTTCCGAGACCGTCGCGCCCCCGGCGATGGTGTCGACGATCGCGGTGAGTGCCGGGTCGGCGGGGCCGGATTCGGCGCCGAATCGCAACGCGATCGATTCCATCGCCGCCACGCGGTCGGGCGCGTTGTCCACGCGATCGACCAGTTCCCTGGCCCGGCGATCCGGGACGATCGCGGCCAGGCCGACGCGCTGATCCAGCAGTTCCACGGCCGGAATCCCCAGCAACGCCGGTGCGGTCCCCGGTGCGAACCGGATTCCGACGAATTCCGTCGCCCGTGCCGGTGGCACGTGGAAGGCGTGGCTGTCGGGACCGGCCACCATCAAGGTGCCCTCGGTCCAGATCAGATCCATGCAGCCGTCGGGGAACACCGTGACCGGGTCGGCGGGCGGGGGCCCGGTGCGCGCCCAGACGACGGCTCGGTCGAGCCGCGCCGCGCGTTCCCGGTATTCCGCCACGTCTCGACGGTAGCCCCGGGCACCGACAGATTGCCGCGCCGAGGTGAGCTGCCGCCGATACCCTGGGCTCACCCGGGACAGTGGAGTCCCGTTCGGGAAAGGACGCGGCCCATGCCCGCAGACGACTTGGTCGACACCGTCAACGCCGCCATCGGACTCACCGTTCCGGCGGCGGCGAAGATGGGAGTGCGCGCGCTCGAGGTGCGCCGCGGATTCGCGGCCACCACCGTGCCGAGCGAGGGCAACGGCAACCATTTCGGCGCCATCTACGCGGGCGTGCAGTTCACCGTCGCCGAGGTGCTCGGCGGCGCGATCACCGCGGCCAGCTTCGACACCAGCGCGTTCTATCCGCTGGTGAAGTCGTTCGACATCGCCTTCCGGGCGATGGCCCGCAGCGACCTGCGCGCGGAGGCCACGTTGAGCGAGGACGAGATCGAACGGATCAGCACCGAGGCCGCGGCCCGCGGGAAGGCCGATTTCGTGCTCGAAGCGGTGGTCACCGATGCCGAGGGCACCACCGTCGCCACCTCGCGCGGGGTCTACCAGCTGCGTGCGTTCGGGCGCTGAATCGTAGGGTCGTGCCGCTGCGTGACCTCGCTGCCACCAGACGCGGGGCCGGTCGTAAGATCTGGCGGCACAACGTTTCGGCTCGGCAGAGGGGTGGGCTCGATGCAACCGGCAGGATCTGTGCAGCGACCGCGGGTTGCGGGATTTCCCGGCCCCGATATCGACGACGAACCCGATGTCTGGTCCGGTGCGGTCCTCGACGACGACCGGATCAGGGCACTCGCCGTCGGCGCCTACTACGGGCGCAGCTGGGGCGCGCACTGCGACGGGGTCGCTTTCCTGCCGGAGGAGCAGGGCAGCACCTCGACCCGGCGCGAGACCGCGATCGAGGGGCTGCACGAATCGTGGGGCGTCGACAACGCCGACGACGCGCGCGACACCATCCGCAGGCTGCTCGCCGGCATGCACGCGCCGCTGTTCGAACTCGTCCATCCGCTCGCCGTCGCCGCGGCGACCGAGCAGGGCCGGGTCGACCGGTCCGGGCTGGCCGACGAGCATCGCGAATTCCTGCACACGCTCTCGGGTTTCCGCGGCTATCGCGGGCCCGCCGGCATCGACCGCGACTACGACGCGTGGCTGCAGGCCATCAAACTCGGCATCACCGACAGCCTCCCGACACCGCTGCAGACCGACGCCACCGCGTGGGATCTCGCGCGGCTGGTCTTCATCGCCCGCGCCGCCTGCACCGCCGGGTATCTCACCGAGGACGACGCGTGGGACCACATGCTGACCGGCCTTGACCGGGCGCGTCAGCACTACCGCAACTGGCGGCAGTTCGGCGACGGCTTCCTCACCGGCGCGATCTTCTGGGCGGCCGCGCAGGACCTGTCGGCCGCCAGGACCCAGATCGCCGAACGCAGGCGGATGATCGCCGGGCTGCACCTGCGCCCGTCGAGCCCGTGGCGGCGGGTGGCCCTGCATCAGGGTGCGCCGGTGTTCAGCCCGGCATGGCCAGCATGATGCCGACGGCCTGGCGCCGGAACGGATCGTCGGCGACCATCCCCAGCTTGCGCCGCTCCACCAGCAGCTGCCATTCGCCGAATAGGTCCGCCGAGGACGGCAGCGACTGCGCGATCGACCCGTCGACGTGCTCGATCTCGCAGGCCAGCCGCAGCGCCTCGGCGACCCGGCCGAAATCGACCGCCTCCCAATCGAGAAAGTCCAGCTCGGCACCGGCGCCGGACACCCGCAGCGTCACCACCTGACCCGGCGCGGTCCGCACCTCGGCGCCGTTCAGCACCGCGACCGGGAACTCGTAGACCGCCCACGCCGAGACGAACAGCAGCCGCAGCGTGGTGATCGCGACCAGTCCCGGTGCGCCCTCGTGCCCGGCCTGGGCCAGCTCGAGCACGTACTCGTCCGGTCGCGCGCAGCCGTGCAGGATCTCGATCTCGCGCCCGGAGTTGCCCGCGTACCGCATCCGCGCCGCCGCGGCCGTCACATCGGGGCGCAGCGTGCCGTTCGGGCCGGGAACCGGGGACGGCGGAACGAGATTCGGGCGCGGCGGGAACACCCGACGCAGACTGATCAGATCCCGCTCGACCGCCCTGACCAGGACCTGCGCCTGCTCGCGCACCCCGGTCTCCAGGAACACCGGCACCGGATGCCGGTCGGTCGGCGCGCCCTGCACGCTGACCTGCGCGGACCGGAAGAACAACAGCATCGCCAGCTGGTCCTCGTCGGTGGTCGCGAGCGCGATCCTGGCCAGCTCGGCCACGGCGATATCGAGCGCGGCCTCGTTGTCGGCCCGCAGCGGCGTCGTCACCAGCCGCCCGTCCGCATAACGCACGGCGACCCGCGCACCCCATACCTCGATCACAGCCACATCCGTTACCCGACCTGCGCGTATTTGTACAACTCAGATCGGGCAGCTCCTCCTTGCGAAGCAGCAGTCCCCGTCTGATCAGCGAGAGTCTCGCTGTGCGGGGTAGACGTTTCTACGCCACCCGCCAGTCCCAATGTATCGGTGAGACTGGTCTTCTGGTCGACTCCACGTCCTTGTCCAACCCGATGGCTGGCGGCCGGGCTAGTCCCGGTACCGGTCCCCGATGTGCCACCCACGGGGGTGGGCTCGCCGAGGCGGGCGAGGTTCACGGCGGCATTGGAGTCGCGGTCTACGACGAGACCACAAGCGCCGCAATGATAGACGCGTTCAGACAGCGGCAGCTTGGTTTTCGCGCCACAGCCAGAACACAGTTGAGTGGAAGCAAACCACCGATCCGCCACGACGAGCTCGGCGCCGTACCAGAGAGTCTTGTAGCCGAGCATCCGCCGCACCTGTGCGAGGGAAGCGTCGGCGAGTGCACGGTTCAGCCCACGTTTGCGGCGTCCGCCGTGACGGCACATTGCCGCGACGCTCAAGTCTTCGACAACCAGAACATCGTGTTCTCGGGCCAAACGACTGGTTGCCCGATGGAGTTCGTGGCGACGCAGACTCGATACCCGACCGTGGGTTTTCCCAACCTGAACGGTGGTGGCCCGCCACCGGTTGGACGGGTCGCGGCGGGTTTTCGTGTCTGGGTCCCACGGGCCCTGACGGCGGGCCGCGCGGCGCTGCAGACGCCGCAACTTGTCTTGTGCTGCGGCCAGCGGCTTCGACGCCTGGATCCGATCGACCTCGGTGCCGTCGGGCGCGGCGACTACGAGCAGGTCCCTGACTCCTGCGTCCACCCCGACGATCGGGTGCTGCGACCGAGCGGCGTGGGCGGGCCGTTGTTTTCCAGCGACGATCGTCTGGAACGAACAGTGCCAGCGGCCACCGTCGAAACGCACTGTCGCCGACAAGATCCGGGCGGTGCCTGCCTCGACTCGGCGGGCAAGTTTGCGGGTCGACTCGTGCGTGTGGACAGATCCGAGCCGTGGCAGCGTGACATGACACCGGTCGCGTTCGACCCGGATGGCGCCTGTGGTGAACCGGATCGACTTGGCGGCGTGGTGCTTGGCCTTGAATCGTGGGAATCCGATATTTGGGCCTCGACGTTCGCCCTTGCGAGATTTGTTCCACGCGTCCAAAGCTCTCGCGAGTGCGTCCAATCCAGTGTTGTACGCCTCTTTGCTGTTCTCAGACCACCACGGCGCGTGCTCGAGCTTGCGTCGGTTCCACGTCTTCCGCAGCGCAGCCAGCGTCCATCCTTGCGGAGGTGTCATCCTCGATTCAGGGACACCGTAGGAACGTTCCGCCGCACGCTGATTCATCACAGCCTTCACGTACGCCAGCATGTGGTTGAACGCGAATCGTGCTGCACCGCAGTGCGATTCCAACTCACGCGTCCGCCTGGAAGACGGATCTAGCGCGAACTTGTAGCCCTGTACGGTCCATCCTGCGGGAACCTCGAACGCAGCCAACGATCACACCACCCGGATCGATTCGGGCTTGGTTGCCGCGTCGGCCGTCGCGTCCTGCCAGGATGCCACCGACGTGACCACTGGAAGAACCCCTATCCGACACCGCGCGACACGATCCCGATGATCCACAGTGACTTGATACCAGAGGGTCACGACACGCTACGCATCGGACTGCCGTTTAAGCTCGTGGCGCCCGCGCGGCTGCCCCGAACGAAGGGACACCGGGATTGCTGATCAGCAAAGGGGCGCGTCCCGTTGAACGGTGGAGTTCAGATCAGACCACCCATGTCTGCACACCAAGGTCTACCTCAGCAATCGAACATTCGGGCTTATCGGGCCAGCGAATCTGATCGGAACACCATGCAGCAGCCCCGGCCTGGCCAGCTCCACCTCACAGAACCCTACCGAGGGCAATATCACGGTGTAGATTCGATTGCGCTCGGGTGAGTTTTCTTCCACGAAGGGATCGCCGTCATGAGCGTGTCGCCCCGGAGGGCGAGTGCGGTGCTCGCGGTTCTGCTCGTCATCGTCACCGGGGCCTGCGGGCCCGACAGTGGCACCAGTTCGTCCCCGCCTTCCGACAGTCCGGAGGCAGCGCGGATCACCGATATCGTGCGCGACAGGGTGACCGAGCTCGGTGTCAGCTCAGCGGTCTACGGCGTCTGGCGGGGCGATGAGCAACTCGCGCTCGGCGCCTTGGGCGGCTCACCGCTCGGCGTCCCCGCGACCCCCGAGATGAAAGTCCGCGTCGGCCAGCCGATGGAGCCCATGCTCTCCACCGTGCTGTGGCGCCTCGACGGTGACGGTGTCCTGAAGATGGACGAGCCGATCGCCCGCTGGCTGCCCGGCTTCCCGCGCGCCGACAAGATCACCCCGCGCATGCTCGCCGACAGCACCTCCGGCATCGCCGACTACGTGACCGAGCCGGAATTCCTGAAGATCTTCGGCGAGAACCCGATCCGCGAATGGACGGCCTCGCAACTGCTCGAACGCGCCAACGCCCGCCCACCGCTGTTCGAGCCGGGCACCGACTTCGCCTACGCGCACAGCGATCTCGTCGTCCTCGGCGAGGTCCTGCAGACCGCGGCCGGAAAGCCGTTGGGCGAGTTGATCGCCGACCACATCCTGATCCCGTTGGGCCTGCACGACAGCAAGGTCGTCCTGAACCCCGCGATCGACGCCCCCTACCTGCACGGCTACACCAACGAACGCAACGTCTTCGAGGACTCCACTTTCTGGAACCCCACCGCCTTCCTGCACAGCGGCAACATGAACGCCCCCGTCACCGACATCGCCCGCTGGGTCCGCGCCCTCGCGACCGGCGAACGCCTCACCCCTGACCAGTTCCAGCAGATGATGGGCCCCTCCACCGCAGGCCTTGGCCCGCTCACCACCGAAAAGTACTTCGCCTTCGGCGTAGTCCACCTCGCCGACTGGCTCTACATGAACCCGGCCTACGGCGGCTACAACGGCGTCGCCCTCCACGACACCACAACCGCCACCACCATCATCGTCTACACCACCCACGGCCCCACCTCCCCCGCCACCAACAACGCCATCCCCATCGGCACCGCCCTCGCCACCCACCTCATCCCCGACCGCCCACCCGCGATCCCCCAGGGATGAACATCGGAGAGTGCCCGGAGGTGGCAGGCTGTGTGGATGGCCGACGAACTAGAACCCACCGCCGAACACTCCGGTGGCGACGTAACCGAGTCGCGGGAAGAAGCGACCAAACGGAAGTTCCGCGAAGCACTCGAGCGAAAGAACGGGAACGCCGCTGTGGGCGGCGCCGCCCAGAACGCCGCCAAGGTGCGCGGCACGCAAGCCGCAGCGGGCGGCAAGCGCACCTTCCGCCGCCGGGCAGGCGGCTGACCTGCCAGCACGGAGCCCCTCACCTGAGTTCCAGGTCAGGGGCTCCGTGCACGATTTTGGTGAGGACTTTCCCGTCCGCACTCGAGAACAGCCGTGGACAAGCCCTCCTACGAACAGAGGTGTTCCCGTAGAATGTCCTGAGCGACAGCAATAGTCGGCACGGCGGGGAGGTTCGGGGGATGTCCGAGGGCGACGGCCGCGACCGGCTACGCGATGAAATCGCCTCCTACTATGCGGGTTTCGGACAGCCCGACGCACTGCGCGCGGCATTTCGCCAAGCCGCGCTCCTCGTTCCGTTGACGGCCGACGATCGCGTCTCCTTCGCACACTGGGGTGGTGTCGACTGGTTGTGCACCTTCACGACCATCGAGGAGTACGCCCGGTTCGTGACGGCTCGCGATCAGCGGCAACACGGCGGCATCGACGCCGATCTGGAGTACCGTCACCACTGGCTGTTCGGGTGGCGACTACAGGAATACGCCGAATCCCGTGACGAACCCACCGGGATCGCGATCGACATCGTCGGTGCGGCGCCGATGGCATTTCCGCCGGACGTCGCGGACGAATCGACGGAGGGGGAGGGCTGAGATGACGAAGGTGAAGGTCGACCCCGCGGTGCTGCAGCAGGCCGCGACGGGCATCGAGGACACCATCGGCCAGCTGTCGGAAATGGGGATCGGCGAGACCGGCAACATGGGCCGGGGTTTCGCGCTGCTCACCCTCTCGACACTGGAGGCGGGCAAGCACACGGTGCAGAAGACCTTCGAGGAATTCACCGAACGGTGGTCCTGGGGTGTTCGCGCGCTCGTGCAGGGCGGCAGCGCTATCGCGCAGACACTCGGCTTGGCCGCGGGCCGCTACGACGAAATGGACGCCAAGGCCGAGGGCACGCTGAAGAAGATGTGGACGCACCTGGCAGGCAATCCGCACCTGTCCGACGAGGAGATCACGAAGAGGTCCTGGGGAGACACCTTCGCCGACAACTCCTTCAACCATGTTCGCAACGCGGATTACAGCCTGCAATCCTTCGAGAACGCCAACAAGACCATTCAGACGAATATGAAGGTGATCGAGGCGGTCGGCCCGCAGGCGCTGGCGAATGTGAGCCCACAGAGCGGGCTGCTCACCGGCGAAACGCCCGGCTGGGACACCGGTGCCGCGCAGCGGGCCGCCGACATCATGCAGAAGGAGCAAGGGGGGCAGTAG
Source organism: Nocardia sp. NPDC055053 (assembly GCF_053608285.1). NCBI lineage: Bacteria > Bacillati > Actinomycetota > Actinomycetes > Mycobacteriales > Nocardiaceae > Nocardia > Nocardia sp. NPDC055053. The sequence goes on from NZ_JBSGVD010000001.1 coordinate 354,342, forward strand.
TCCGTGGGGATCGGTGATTTCATCGACAAAGTCGGGAATGCGATCGAGGACGGTGTCGAGAATGTCGTCGAGCGTGCGGGACAGGTCATCGATGACGGCTTGGACGTCGTCGGCGACGCGGCACAGCATGTCGGCTTGGAAGGCATCGGCAACGCCCTCGACGATCTGGGCGACAATATCGCTTCCGCCACCGGTGGCGATGTCGAGGAGGAGGAACTCGGTCAGACCGAGGATCCGAAGGAACTGATCCTGGGTGAGCCGACCGAAATCGGTTCCGCTGCGGAGACTTTGAAGAAGATGGCGACGGCCGTCGAGTCGACGGGCCAGGCGCTGCAGAAGATCGATGCCGCCGAATGGACCGGCAAGGGCGCGGACGCGTTCAACGAGGTCTACGACAAACAACCGAAACTCTGGTTCGACGGCGCCGACGCCATGACCGCGGCCGCAGGTGCCCTGGAGGCGTGGCAGAACGAGGTGAAGGCCGCACAGGACAAGGCGCAAACCGCCATCGACCGCTGGAAGGCGGCCGACGCCGAGGAGCGCCGCAAGAAGTCCTGGTGGAATGCGCTGACCGGCGAACAGCAGCAACAGAATCCGCTCATAGACACGTGGACCGCGATGCGCAACGAAGCGCGAGACATTCTGCGGGGAGCCCGGATTCAGCGTGACAACGGCGCGTCGATCGCCGTCGGCGCGGTGTCCGCGGCTACCGAGAAGGCACCCAAGGAACCGCCGTTCACGCAACGGTGGATCGCCAATATCTCCGATCTCGGCGGGGTGCTCGAGCACGGTGCGCTGAATTTCTATTCCGGCTTGCTCACCAGCCTCACCGGGCTGGTGCAGTTCGTGCGGCAGGTGAATCCGACCGATATCTACAACATCACCCACCCAGCGGACTACGCCGAAGGGTTGTCCAACCTCGGCACCGGACTCGTTGTCGCCGTGGCTGATCCGGGCGCGGCCGTGACGGCGATCCTGAAGGACGCGCGGGCCAACCCGTTCGAATTCGCCGGTGCGCTCACCGGTGACGCCCTGCTCACGGCCGCGACCGGCGGTGGCGGTAGTGCGAAGGTGGCCGTCAGTGCGCTCAGGCGGCTCAGCAACGCGGGACGGCACCTGCCCGACGGACCGAACCCGCACAGTCCGAGCCCCACCCGGGAAACATCGCCGACCAGGGAACCCACGCCGACCAGGGAGGCCGACCCGCGCGCGGGCCTGCCGAATTCCGAACCGGGGCACTCGCCGGGTGAGGCACGCCCGGTCGAGGCTTCACCCCAGCGGGAAGCGCAGGCGCCGAGAGCTGAGGACAACGACGGCGGTCACTCGCAGACGTCACAGCGCACTGAGCCGCAGCAGTCCGAGCGCCCATCACCCACTGACCGGGAGCAGCCCGCCGCCGCGCCCGAAACCCGCGGCAACACACCCGATCCCGAACCTACTCAGCGGGCCGACCCCAGCCCGTCATCGGACTCGAGCCCGGACCCGGACCCGAAAACGAGCCGCCCGGAACCACGCCCGGAAGCAACGAGCACATCGCAGCCCGATTCGACACCGGCCCAGCGAGCCGATACATCGCCCGCGCAGCAGCCGGACCACACACCCACACAGCGAGCGGACACAACACCGACACAGCAGTCCGATACGACGCAGCGGGCGGATCCGACGCCAACGCACCAGACCGACCACACACCGACTCAACGCGCAGACCCGGCACCCACGCACCAGACCGACCCGACATCGACACAGCGCACGGATTCCACACCCACGCACAATGATTCGGCGCCGACGCAACGTGCGGACACGTCACCCTCGCAGCAGGCGGATACGACGCCGACGCAGCGCACCGATTCACCCACTACGCAGCAGCCGAATCCGGCTGCATCGCACTCGGATCCGGCCCATTCGCGGACGGAATCGGACAACGGCCCCGCCGCGCGCCCCGACCACGACTCGCCACGTGCCGACCGGGACGGCACACCGAGTCCGCACCGGGATACGGACTCACCGCAGGCTCGGGAGCATCCCACCACGAGCCCGACACAGCACGGCACCGACGGCCCAGCGACGTCACCTGACACCAGGCCGACCGGGGACGTGGACACCAAACCCACGACAAGCCCGGATACGACGCCGACGGCCGTCTGGCAGCCCAGTTCCAGCGTCCACCCCGACGGCGGACCAGCGCGCTCACAGACCGACGCAATACCCCCGCGCACCACCACACCCGCTGGCACACCACATCAGCCGTCAACCCGGCCCGATCCGATATCGCCACGGCCACAACCTGATTCCAACCCGCGACACACCGCAGACACTCCGCGGGCGGGCGCGGCACCGGACCCATCGGTGCGCCCCGGTCCACACTCACCGCTGGCCGCCGGGCCCCGCCCGGATTCTCCGGGGCACACGACGCCCCGCCCGGAGACCACCCCCACAACCCGCGCCCAGCCGGACTCCCCCGGTCGAGGACCGAACGATCCGGCCAGTTCACGCGATCACGCCCCGGATCGCACTCCCACCGACCGCGACCACGATCTCCCGGTAGACCGCACTCCGGACTCACCCACCGACCGCACTCCAGACCGCAGTCCTGACTCCACCGATCGCACGCCGGCACGCGACCGCGATCCCGACTCACCCACCGACCGAACGCCCGACCGCAAACCCGACAACGATCGCGACCCAGCATCCCCCAGCGAACGCAAACCCGACCGCGACTCACCCAGGGATCGCACCCCGGACAGCGACCACGACGCGCCCAAGGACCGCACCCCCGATCGCGACCACGACTCCCCCAAGGACCGCACCCCCGATCGCGATCGTGATCGCGAACCGAACCGCGACAGCCGGCCCGACCATGAACGCGAGCCCGACCGCGACCGCGACGACGATCCCGACCGCCCCACGGCACAGGATCGCGCCGACGCCGATCGCAACGCGCACGACCATGCGCGGGAGTCCGGTGCGGAGTCCGATCGCACCCCGGACCAGAAGACCTGTTCGACCGATCCGGTCGACATCAGCACCGGTGAGTTCCTGCTTCCCGAAACAGATCTCGACCTCCCTGCGGTCCTGCCGTTGATGCTGCAGCGGGCACACCATTCCGGCTATCGGTTCGGGCGCTGGTTCGGCCCGTCGTGGTCGAGCACGTTGGACGCGCGGATCGTCGTCGAGGACGCGGGGGTCACATTCATCGGCGAGAACGCGATGATGCTCGCCTACCCGCACCCCGAGGTCGGTGTTGCGGTGCACCCGCTCACAGAAGGGCAGCAATGGTCGTTGACCCGCACCGACACCGGCGGCTATCGCGTCTGGGATCAACGGCGAGAGGTGATCTGGCACTTCGCACCCGAGTCGGGGCTCGCCGGCGTCGAAGCCCGATACGGCAACTACGCGATCTCGGCCATCACCGACCGGCACCACAACCGTATTCGGTTCCACTACGACTCCGACGGGGTGCCGGTCGAGGTCACGCATTCGGGCGGATATCGGGTCCGCGTCGACACGGACCGTGCGCGGATCACGGGACTCTCGCTGATCTCGGACGATCCAGATCTCGGGGAGTTCGCCACGCCGGTCATGGAATTCCACTACGCCGGAGCTAACCTGGTTGCTGTCACCGACGCGGTGGGGGCGACTACCCGCTATACCTACGATGACGAACACCGGATGACCTCCTGGACCGACTCCAACGGCAATCGGATGGTCAACACCTACGACGAGTCCGGCCGCGTCGTCTTCCAGCGTGGCTCCGACGGAATCCTGAACTGCGACTATGACTATCGGCACCTTTCCGACGGATCGGGTCGGCTCACCACCGTCACCGATTCGCTCGGCGCCACGACCTCCCACGGCTTCGACCGGGAATTGCAGCTGCGCGATCTCATCGACCCGGCCGGTGGCCACACCCACATCGACTACAACGCCGACCGCAGGCCGCTGACCATCACCGGGCCCGACGGAGCAACCACCCGCTACCGGTACAACGGCACGGGCGATCCGTCGAGGATCATTCGGCCCGACGGGAATGCGACCGAGATCGAGTATCTCTGGCGTAACCGCCCGACCACGATCACCTCCCCCGATGGTTCGGTATCGCACCGCGAATGGTCGGCCGACGGTGACCTTTCCGCTGTCGTCGACGCCGTCGGCGACCGTACCGAATTCACCTACCACCCCAACGGCGCGCTGGGCGCGATTGTCGAATCCAACGGCGCCCGCACCACCATCGAGGTAGACGATGCGGGGCTCCCGATCCGGGTCACCGAACCGGATGGCGCGGTCACCCGCATCCGCCGCGACGCCGCGGGCCGCCCCACCCGAATCACCGACCCCCTCGGCGGTGTCACCCGCTACGACTGGTCGCCCACTGGAAGACTGCTCGGCAGAACAGATCCCGATGGCCACTCCGAATTGTGGACCTACGACGGGGAAGGCAATACTCTCCGGCACACCGACCGCGCGGGTGGTGTCACCCGATATTCCTACGGCACCTTCGACCTTCTGCACTCCCGCATCGACCCCGACGGTGCCACCACCCGATACAGCTGGGACACCGAACGCCGCCTCACCGCCGTCCACAACCCGATCGGCCACAGCTGGACCTACGAATACGACAGTGCCGGAAGGCTTGTCGCGGAAACCGACCACGCCGGCGCCACCACCCGATACACCCTCGACCGTGCCGGACGACTCACCGCGATCACCCCGGCCACCGGCACGACTCGCCACCACCGCCACGACATACTCGGCCGCCTCACCGAGATCACCGCGGGTGACGAGTGGATCCGCTACACCCATGACCCGGCGGGACGCGTCCTGGCCGCGGTCAACGGTGTCGGCGCGAATCCCACACACTCCCTGGAATTCTCCTACACGGCGGCCGGAAGTCTCGCCTCGCAGCAGTGCGACGGACAGCCACCGATGCTGTTCGAACACGATCAGCGCGGCTACCGGACCCGCCGGACCACTCCCTCCGGCGCAGTGGCCGCTTGGCACCGTGATTTCGTCGGCCGCCTCGACCTGCTCAGCGCCGACGAGCACGACATCACCTTCGGCTACGACCCCCTCGGCCGGCTGACGAGCTGGCGGGTCGGCGAGCTGGCGGTGACCCGTGGTCTTTCCGCGCGCGGCCAGGTGGCCCACCAGGAGGTGACCGCTTTCCCCGCGCGAGCCGTGTCGCTCGAGTCCGGCTCCACCTCGCGGCAGGCCCCCCACCGACTCCGCCGCGACGAGTTCACCTACCGCCCGGATGGCTACCTCACCACGCACACCGTCGCCCGGTCTCAGTCCGACGTCCTCCAGCGCGACTACAGCCTCGATGCCACCGGTCGAATCACGACCATCGCCACCAACGGTGCTCCCACCGAGCGCTACACCTACGATGCGCTGAGCAACATCGTCGAATCGACGGCCTCCGAGACCACGCAGCCGTCGCCGGACAACAGCCGCCGGGAGTACCGGGGCAACCTGCTCATCCGCGACGGCCGTACGCGCTACCACTATGACCCCGCCGGGCGCGTGATCCGCAAAACCACCGTCCGGCTCTCCCGCAAACCCGACGTGTGGCACTACCGCTACAACGCCTTCGACCAACTCACCGATGTCTGGACCCCCGACCATCAGTGGTGGCACTACACCTACGACGCCCTCGGCCGCCGCACCACCAAACAGCGTCTCGCCACCGACGGCACGGTCCTCGAGCGCGTCGACTACCTCTGGGACGGCGTGCATCTCATCGAGCAGGCCACCGCCACCGCCACCATTCGCTGGCAGTACCAGCCCGGTTCGCACACCCCACTCACGCAGACGACCGACAAGGCCGCGATCGATCGCGAGTTCTACGCGATCATCACCGACCTCGTCGGTACCCCCACCGAATTGATCGACCCCGGTACCGCCCGCCCCGCGGCCACCGCGGACACCGACCTCTGGGGCCGGACCACCTGGCGCGGGAAGACGAGTACGCCACTGCGGTTCCCCGGACAGTTCCACGACCCCGAAACCGGCCTGCACTACAACACATTCCGGTTCTACAACCCCGACACCGGGCAGTACCTCACGCCCGACCCACTCGGTCTGGCTCCCGCACCGAACCCCTACGCCTACGCCACCAACCCACTCAGGTTCATCGACCCGCTCGGCCTGACACCGACAGCGTGCGAGCGGTTCGACAACTTCCGCAGACAGGTCACCCCCGACGAGCTCCACGATGCGCCTGCCCCTTACCCCGGCGGCCGCGACGGGCACGCGAGCGAGAAGCACCACGTCAGCCGGGCGGTTCAGGCCTCCATCCTCAACAACCCGGATCGAATATTCAGCGGGAATTACCAAGGCGTGAACCATCTCACCAACCAGCCCTACACCCGCGCGGTCGACATCTACTACCAGAACGGGTCCGTGGTGATCACCGACGCGGGCAACAAGAGCTCCGTCATCACTGCCTATGGTTTGATCGACAGGAATCGCTCGCATCGGCGAAGAGCCGTCGACCCGGACAGAAAGTGGGCGAACGACCCGAACTTCGTCGAGATCCGCACCCGTAACGGCGACAACGAAGTGATCTATCCCGACCGGGGGAGCTGGGAAAGGAACGACTGGCCGTGACGAGCCACAATGGCCCCGAAGACGATTCACCATCCGACCGGTGGGGGCCGACGATCGATGTTCTCGCCGCCTCCCTTGCTTCGCACCTCGGCCAGCAGGTGATCGTGGTCGATCCGGGCGGCGAGATGGCGGAGGGATTCTCCTGTCTCATCCGAAGCCCTGCGCCGACCGGACCATCCCTGCAAGTGGCATGGGAGGGAGTGCTCGGCATGAAGTTCACCGACGGACAGCCCGTCGTCAGCGTGTCGCTGTTCCTGTTCAGCCGAGGCCGCCGCCTGCGACTCGACGACCAGCCCGGCAGCTATCTGGAAATCGAATACGAGGGCCCCCTCGACGGCTCCGGAACCTGGCGCGACCTCGGCTGGCTCCAAGACGACTTCGGCGAGTTCGAGGCATACGACCGTTTCGGCGACTGATCGCCGCCCGCGAGCGGATCCCCCACGAGCGAGGAGCAACCATGAACCGCGTTCTGTCCAAGACCATCGCCACCGCGGCGATCACCCTGGCGTTCGGAGCGTTCCCGACCATCGCCGCAGCAAGCCCGACCGAAACACCACCCACCACCCAGCCCGTCGTCGGCGGCGCGCCGACTCCCCCGTTCGACCCGATCTGTCCACTGTGCTTCATCCGCGAAGCGCTCGAAAGCCTCTCCGCGAAGTAGGACCAGCTTCCGGGTGGCCAGACCCTCGGCGTACGGATCGTCGCCGAGAGTCGTGAGCGCGCTCGTGTACACACAAACTGTCCGGGTACGAAAAAGCCCCTCACCTGGGTGTCAGGTGAGGGGCCTCGAGTGGAGCTGCCGGGAATCGAACCCGGGTCCTCCGCCGCGTCTTCAGGGCTTCTCCGTGTGCAGTTCGCTAGGCCTCTACTTGGACCTCCGGGTCTCGCGAACAAGCCCGGATGACGATCCCAGTCGCTGTTCGATGTCCCGTCCGACTCCGCGACCGAGCCGAACGGTAATTCCCTCTAACTGATGCCAGTACCCGGGTCGAGGGACGAACCCGGACTGACAGAGACGACCTGCTACTTAGGCAGCGAGGGCGTACTCGCGCTGATTGGAATCGGCGCTTAATTGGTTGCAGCGACGCTTACGGTGGTCTCTTGCCTGCACCGACACGCTTCCCCTGAATCAACGTACGCAGTCGAAACCGTTCAGCCCCGTACGTGCCCGCACCCTGCGGGCTAGTCATATTAACACTCCCGCTGTCGCGGATCTTCCCATTATTTCTGCCAGTGGGCGATGTCGCCCCGGTGACCTCGTAGCGAACTTCACCGACCCGGCTCGGTCAATCTGGTCAGCGGTGCCGGTCGGGGCGGGTACTGTTCTCGATCGGTCGCACCGGGACAGCGAAATCCTTTGGGCGGCTGGAGCAAGGAGTTACCTGATGGCATTCACCAAACCGCGGGCACTGCGCCGTGCCGCGGTGATCCCGTTCGTAGCCGGTCTCGTCCTGGCCGGGGCCTGCTCGTCGAGCGAGCAGGCCGATGGCCCCGGCGTGACGAGTGCGCCCTGCCCCGGCTCGGCGCACAAGGACCGGGGCTGCATCTATCTCGGCGTGCTCTCCGACCTCGGGGGCGGGCCGTTCGCACCGCTGGGCATCTCGATGAACGAGGGACAGCTGGCGTTCTGGAACCAGGTGAACCAGTCGGGCGGCATCGGCGGCTACGACATCGACATCACCACCTACAGCCGCAACACCTCCTTCGATCCGCGGGTTCATCGCACCGCCTACCACGAGATCGAACCGCACGTGCTCGCGCTGGCGCAGAGCCTCGGTACCGGGCAGTCGATCGCGCTGCTCAACCAGATGGACTCCGACGACATGGTCAGTGTCGCGGCCACCCAGTGGTCGGGCTGGAACTATCGCAGCGCCGACCGCAACCTGGTGCTCAGCGCGGGCTACTCCTATTGCACCGAAGCCGTGATGGGCCTGGACTGGTTCGCCGAGAACCACTACGCGCCACGCAATATCGCCATCGTCGCCTATCGCGGCAACTGGGGCGGCGACTACGCCAGCGGCGCGCTGAAGTGGGCGCTGGCCAACGGAGCCACCATCGCCGATCGCATCGACACGGGCCCCAACGGCGAGGTCGGCAACCAGGACAGCCCGGTCGAGGAGGTGCTGGCCGCGTCACCGGATCTGGTCATGCTGGCCACCGGGCCCGCCGAGACCGCGGAGATCGTGGGCAAGCTCGTGAAGGCGGGCTTCACCGGCCGGTTCCTCGGCTCCCTGCCCACCTGGAACGCGGCCCTGCTGCAGACGGCCGCCGCACCCGCGCTCACCGCGCTGTACAACTACACGACCCCCGTCGACAGCTGGAGCGGCGACAGCGTCGGCGCCCAGCGCGCCCGCGCTGCCGTCGACCACGAACCGGCCAACTTCGGCTACTCGCTGGGCTGGGCGATCTCCTATCCGCTCAAGTCCCTGCTCATCGCGGCCGCCGCCGACGGCGAGCTCTCCCGCTCCGGCCTGCGCCGCACCATCACCGATCTGAAGACGGACGGGGAGGGCATGGTGGTGGTTCATCCGGCAGGTGCCACCGCACCCGATCTGTCCGCGGAGTGGTCGGTGGTGTTCAAGCCGGACGCGACAGCGCCGATGGGGGCCAGGGCGATCAGCACCGGGTACCAGGGGACCACGCTGGGACGGCTGGGCATCCAGGAACCCTGCACCCGGCTCTAACCGCTCAGTTCGCGGCGATCATCCCGACCGCCGCGAGCGCGAGCACCATCCCGACCTTCTGCAGCCCGCCGATCCGCTCGCCGAGCAGGACCATCGCCAGCAGGACGGTCGCGGCCGGATACAGCGAGCCGATCACGCTGACCACCGACAGCATCGAGCCGTGGAAGGCATAGAGCAGCGCCGCGTTGGCGATCACGTCGAGCACGCCGATCGCCAGCGCGAGCCGCAGCGGTTCACCGTGCAGTCCGCGGAATTGGCCCGCGGCCAGCGCCGAGGTCCACACCACCGCTGTCGCGGCGGCGCGCTGCCCGAGCAGCGGCCACAGGCCCGCGCTGGCGCTCGTCTCGTGCAGGAAGAAGAACGCGAAACCGAACGCGGCGCCCGACCCGACGGTGAGCAGCGCGACCCGCCGGCTGAACCGCAGTTCCCGGCCGCCGATGATCTCCTCGGTCGTCTCGTCGGGCGCCTCCCGGCTGACCAGCACCACCGCGACCAGCGCCAGCGCGATCCCCGCGATCGCCACCGGCCCCGGCCGCTCGCCGAGGAAGAACCCCGCGATCACCGGGATGCCGGCGACCAGCACCGCGGTCACCGGTGACACCACGGCCATCGGCCCGTCGGCCAGCGCGGCGTAGAACCACCACACCGCCAGCCCGCTGGCCACGCCGGCGGCCAGGCCCCACAGCATCGATGCGGCGTCCGGGTGCCCGCCGACCAGCGGCGCGATCAGCAGGACGAGCAGCACCGACCACGGGTACGACACGACGACCACCCGCAACGCGGTGACCCGACGTGCCGCGATCCCACCGAAGAAGTCACTGACTCCGTACCCCGCCGCCGCCACGAGGGCGAGCAGGACGGAGATCAACGCATGCCTTTGACCCGCCGACCGATCTCGCGCGTGACCTCACGCTCGGCCTGCCTGCGGGCCAGGTCCTGGCGCTTGTCGTAGTCCTGCTTGCCCTTGGCGAGGGCGAGCTCCACCTTCACCTTGCCGTCGGAGAAGTACATCGACAGCGGCACCAGTGTCTGGTTGCCCTCCCTCGACTTGCCGACCAGGTGCTCGATCTCGCGCTTGTGCAGTAGCAGCTTGCGGGTGCGCCGCGGCGAATGGTTGGTCCAGGTGCCGTGGCTGAACTCCGGAATGTGCAGGCCGCGCAGCCACACCTCGCCGTTGTCGACGGTAGCGAAGGCGTCGACGAGAGAGGCTTTGCCTTCGCGCAGGCTCTTCACTTCGGTGCCGACCAGCGCGATCCCCGCCTCATAGGTGTCGAGGATCGTGTAGTTGTGCCGCGCCCGGCGGTTGGTCGCGATGACCTTCCGGCCCTTTTCCTTCATGACAGTCAACTCTAAGTGACCGCGCCACCCGTTTATTCCGTGGTCCGCCCCGCACTCAGCTCGCGACGCGTTCGGCGGCGCGGGCCAGCGCCCGGTCGCGTTGCTCCTCGAACCGGGCGGCCTTGACTTCCAGGTCGATGAGGTAGGCGTGCAGTTCGTCGCGGGCGCGTTCACCCTCGGCGCCGAAATCGGTGCGGTCGAAGACCTTCCAGGTGCGCAGCACGGGCTCGAGCACGACGTCGAGGTGCTGGCGCAGGTCGTAGACGCCGTGCTTGGCCAGCAGCACCGCGTTGCGCCGGAAGTTGGGCTGGTTGAGACCGGGCATCTGGAAACGCAGGACGACATCGGTGATGGCCCGCATGGCCGCGTCGGGTGTGAGGTCGAGGGCGGCCGCGCACAGCTTGCGGTAGAAGATCATGTGCAGGTTCTCGTCGGTCGCGATGCGCGCGAGCATCCGGTCGGCGATCGGGTCGTCGCACAGCCTGCCGGTGTTGCGGTGGCTGATCCTGGTCGCCAGCTCCTGGAAGGTGACGTAGGCGACGCCCTTGAGGAACTGCGAGCCCGGCTCCGGCTTGGCGATGCCTGCCGTCATGTGCGCCATCCTGGCCTCTTCGAGCGCGACCGGGTCGACCGCGCGGGTCACCACCAGGTAGTCGCGCATGACGATGCCGTGGCGGTTCTCCTCGGCGGTCCAGCGCCCGACCCAGGTGCCCCAGGCGTTGTCGAAGCCGAAGGTGTCGGCCAGTTCACGGTGGTAGGAGGGCAAGTTGTCCTCGGTGAGCAGGTTGGTGATCATCGCCGCCTTGGCCACCTCGCTCAGCCGCGACTGCTCCGGATCCCAGTCGATCCCGCCCATCGCCGCGAAGTTGCGCCCGTCGTCCCAGGGCACGTAGTCGTGTGGGTGCCAGTCCCTGGCCTTGGCCAGGTGGTCGTTCAGGTTGGCTTCGGCGGTCGGTTCGAGCTCGGCCAGGATGTCGCTGTCGGACAGGACCTTCATAGATGTCACCTCGGAAATGTGCGGGCGGGGACGGCGGCCCCCTCGCCCAACGATGGCGGGTGGGCGGCCCCGTGGCGGTCACATGACGAAACACTGTGTCCGCTCACAGGAAGTGGCGGTGCTGCCTAGGCGCACCGCCGTCTGTGCCGGTCAGGCGGGCGGTAGGGCGGGACCGAACTGGTCGATCCGCAGCGGGAGCGCGGGCCACAGCGTGCGGTCGGGGGTGAGCTCGCCGACGACCAGGACGCCCGCGTCGTCGAACGCGGCCCTGGCCCGGTCTACGTGATCGCCGGAGGTCACCAGCACGGCGGCGTGTAGGTGGTGTTCGGCCATCAGCGCGGCGGTGTTGCGGGCGTTGGCCACGGTCGAATCCGCGTGCGGCTCACGCAGAATCCGCGCCGGGTCGATGCCCGCGGCCACCAGCCAGTCGGCCATCGCGTCCGCCTCGGTCAATCCGGCCTTGGGATTGCCGCCGGTGACGATGATCGGCGACCATGGCGCGAACACCGCCTGCACGATGCCCGCCCGCAACCGCCGGACCAGTTCCGCGCGCAGAGCGCCCTCGGGTGTCAGTCCGTAGCCGAGGATCACCACCGCGGTGTCGTGGCCGTAGGTGCCGGGCAGCACCGGCGTCAGGACCCGGTGCAGATCCTGCACCGCTGCCGGCGCGGACGGTTCGGCGGTGCCCGCTTGTGCTGCGGCACAGACGAATCCGGTCGCCGCCACCGCAGCGCATACCCCTCGTGTCATCCAGGTGACCCACACCATGTCCGTCGCCTCCTCGAGCTGGACCGATCAGCTCGATCGATCTGAGGAGGCCAAGAGTGCGCCGCGAATCGGGCCGCCGGAAGCGCTATGACCTGCGGCTACCACAGGTCACAGGACTCGGCGTGATCCACTGGTCCGCAGCATCGCAAACATTCCGGAACCACGCCGGTGCCGGAATGTCGTCGGCGAGTGCGGATGCGGCGGGTCAGCCGCCGGGGCGCAGAGCCAGATAGAGCGCCAGGGCTCCGGCGAAGAGGAGAATCAGGGCGACCGTCGACCAGCGCGGCCTGCCCCGGCGGACCACCGGGTGATGGCCGCCGAGCAGGCTCGGCGCGACGACGGGGTCGATGTGCCGGTGCGGCATCGGCGGCAGCGGGGCGTCGGCTCCGCCCTGGCTCGCCCCGCCCGATGTCTCGCTCTCGGAGCCTTCACCGTTCGCCATAGCTCGACAGTATCGCGCGACACCCGGGTTCGTCGCGCGTTCCTTGTCCCGCCCGTGCGGGCCGCGGGCGTGGCCTTCGCCGGTGCTGTGCAGGGCCGGGCGAAGGCGAGACGTTCGTCATCGGCGCGTCCGACCGGTTCGCGCACGCCGCGGCACGGGCGCCTATTCCTCGGTCAGCGCGGCCAGCACCCCCTCGCCGTAGCGGGCGAGTTTGTTCTCGCCGACGCCGCCGACGGTGCCGAGATCGGCGAGTGAACCCGGTTTGCGCGCAACGATTTCGCGCAGGGTCGCGTCGTGGAACACCACGTAGGCGGGCACGCCCTGTTCCTTCGCGGTGGCCGCCCGCCAGGCCCGCAGACGCTCGAACAGGGGCAGATCGGTGGCGGGCAGGTCGACGGTCGCCTTGGCCGATTTGGCCGCGCGCGCCGGGCGAGCCGCGCGTTCGGGTTCGCGGCGCATCGGCACTTTCCTGCCCTCGAACAGCACCTCGTTGCTGGCGTCGGTGAGCGCGAGCACGCCGTACTCGCCGTGCACGGCGAGCATTCCGCCCGCGAGCAGCTGACGCACCACGCCACGCCATTCGGTGTCGCGCAGATCGGTGCCGATGCCGAAGACCGACAGTTCGTTGTGCCGGTGCTGGGTGATCTTCGGGTTGATCTTGCCGAGCAGGATGTCGACGAGGTGGCCCGCGCCGAAGGCCTGTCCCCGTTCACGTTTGAGCCGCAGCACGGTCGAGAGCAGCTTCTGCGCGGGCACCGTGCCGTCCCAGGTCTCCGGCGGGTTCAGGCACACATCGCAGTTACCGCAGGCCTGGCCGGGCTGACCGAAGTAGTTCAGCAATTGGACGCGACGGCAGCCCACCGTCTCGCACAGGGCGAGCATGGCGTCCAGGTGCAATTGCAGCTGCCGACGGTGCGCGGCGTCGCCTTCGCTGGAGTCGATCATCTTGCGCTGCTGGACGACATCGGCAAGGCCGTAGACCATCCAGGCCGTGGACGGTAGTCCGTCGCGGCCTGCGCGGCCGGTCTCCTGGTAGTAGCCCTCCACCGACTTGGGCAGGTCGAGGTGGGCGACGAAGCGCACGTCGGGCTTGTCGATGCCCATGCCGAAGGCGATGGTGGCCACCACGATCAAGCCGTCCTCGCGCAGGAACCTGGCCTGGTTCTCGGCGCGGGTCCGGTTGTCCAGGCCCGCGTGATAGGGCACCGCGCGCACCCCGTTCTCGTTGAGCAGGGCGGCGGTTTTCTCGACCGAGTTGCGGGACAGGCAGTAGACGATGCCCGCGTCGCCGGGATGCTCGGCGCGGATGAAGTCGAGCAGCTGACGGTCGGCGCGGTTCTTCGACTCGATCCGGTACTGGATATTGGGCCGGTCGAAGCTGGAGACGAACTGCTTCGCCGCGCCGAGGTCGAGTCGTTCGACGATCTCGGCGCGGGTCTTCTCGGTGGCGGTCGCGGTGAGCGCGATGCGCGGGACATCGGGCCAGCGCTCGTGCAGCAGCGACAGCGCGAGATAGTCGGGCCGGAAGTCGTGGCCCCACTGGGACACACAGTGCGCCTCGTCGATCGCGAACAGCGCCACCGTGCCGCGCTCGAGCAGCCGCAGTGTCGATTCCAGGCGCAAGCGTTCCGGCGCGAGGTAGAGCAGGTCGAGTTCACCGGCGACGAACTGCGCCTCGACCGTGCGCCGCTGATCCGGCGACTGCGTGGAATTGAGGAACCCGGCGCGCACACCGAGCGCGCTGAGCGCGTCGACCTGGTCCTGCATGAGCGCGATCAGCGGCGAGACGACGACACCGACACCGGATCGCACCAGCGACGGCACCTGGTAGCACAGTGATTTACCACCACCGGTCGGCATCAAGACCAGCGCGTCACCGCCGCCGACGACCTGCTCGACGATGGCCGCCTGGTCGCCGCGGAAGCTGTCGTAGCCGAAGACCCGGCGCAGCACCTCCTCGGCGGTCTCGCCACGCGCGGGGGCAGCGGCCCGTCCCGGCCTGGCCGGGGCGAGGTCGTCGAAGTGGAAGCCGCCGGTGTCATGGAAATCGTGCTCGGAGACATAGCCACCGTCGGACGGGTACGCGTCGTCGGGCGGGAAGTCGTCGGGCGGGAAGTCGTCGACATCGGGGGCTGTGGCGCCGGAATTGCTCACCGGGCCATCCTACGAGCGAGCGCCGGGCCCGCAGCCCGTCCACCGGACCCGACGACGGCGTTCACCGGTAGTTGCTCACATGTGGATAACTCGGATTCAGCCGCGCAAACAGGCGAGGACCTCGTCCTGGAGCAGGCCGTTGCTCGCCACCGCGTCGCCACCGTGCGGGCCGGATCGCCCGTCCAGGGAGGTGAACGTGCCACCGGCCTCGCGGACCAGGATGTCGAGCGCTGCCAGGTCCCACAGCGACACCTCCGGCTCGGCGGCGATGTCGACCGCACCCTCGGCGACCAGGCAGTAGTTCCAGAAATCACCGTATCCGCGGACCCGCCAGACCGCGTCGGTGAGATCGACGAACTTCTCCCGCAACCCACGCTCGTGCCAGCCGGACAGGCTGGAGAAGGCCAGGCTGGCCGAGGCGAGATCAGGCACCGCCGACACCGTGATCGGCTTCGGCGCCCCGGGGTGCACCTGGACCCACGAGCCCGAGCCCGCCGCCGCCCACCAGCGCCTGCCCAGGGCGGGCGCGCTCACCACGCCGACCACCGGAACACCGTCCTCGAGCAGGGCGATCAGGCTGGCCCAGACCGGCACACCGCGGACGAAGTTCTTGGTGCCGTCGATCGGGTCGACCACCCACTGCCTGCCGGTGAACTCCGCGTCGCCGCCGAATTCCTCGCCGAGCACGGCGTCACCGGGGCGTTCCTCGGCGAGCACACGCCGGATCACCTGTTCGACCGCCAGGTCGGCATCCGAGACCGGGGTCAGGTCCGGCTTCGAGTCGACCTTCAGGTCGACGGCGCCGAAACGCACCCGCGATATCGCGTCGGCCTCGTCGGCCAGTCGGAGGGCAAGGTCCAGGTCAGCGGAGTAGGCAGCCACGGAGGAAGTGTATTTGGAGCGCTGGCGCGCTCGAGGTCGCGGCCCCTCCTGTCCCGTCGGTCAGGCACCGTTGCTTGCTCCTTCGTCGCCTACGCAACGGCACCTGACCGACGGGACGGCCGCGACGGCCGACTGCGTCGGCCTGTCCCCTCCTCGAGGTCGGGGCGCGCGGGGCCGGGTTCGGTGGAAAGCGGGCGATCCCGACCAGGCGATCCGCCCTGGTGACGGACTCAGGCGGTGACCGCGGCCGACCGTGCGGCCACCAGAGCGCTTGTCCACCAGTGCAACTGGTCGAGCAGCGCCCGCGCCTCCGCCTCGAACCCCGCCGGCTCACGCAGCTCACCGTTCTCGTCGAACAGCGTGTAATAGCGCGGGAACGAGACATAGTTGCGCACGGTGTGGGCGTTGAGTTCGTTGAACACCTGGCGCAGGTGCTCGATCGCCAGCAGTCCACCGGAGCCACCGCTGTAGCCGACGAAGCCGATGGACTTGGCGTCCCACTGGGTGTAATGCCAGTCGATGGCCGACTTCAGGGCAGCCGGGTAGCTGCGGTTGTAGTCGGGCGTGACGACGACATAGGCGTCGGCGGCGGCCAGCCGCTCGGTGAGATCGCCCATACCGGCCGGACGCGGCATGTCGGGATCGACCGCGGGCGGCACCGGCGGCAGCGCGGCGGGCAGCTCGGCCTCGGCCAGATCGATGACATCGACCTCGAAGCGATCGTCGACCTGCTGTGCGAACCAGTTCGCGACCACCGGGCCGAACCGTCCCTCGCGGACGCTGCCGATGATGATCGCGAGCTTCAGCCGCTGTGCGGACATGGTGTCCTCCTCTGTCGTTGCTCCGGCCCGTCCGGCCGATGCGTCAACATTCGCCCGCCCCGAACCTGTCAGGGAGACCACGCTGAGAGTGGTAGTGGCACGGCCACTCTCGGCGACGCGCGGCTGGGTACCGTCGATCAGGTGAGCGACAACGAACTCGGGCTGTTCCTGCGTACGCGCCGCGAGGCGGTCTCACCCGCCGAGGTCGGGCTGCCCGCGGGTCAGCGCAGGCGCACGCCGGGACTGCGCCGCGCCGAGGTGGCGATGCTGGCCGGGGTGAGCGTGGAGTACCTGATCCGGCTCGAACAGGGCCGCGACCGGCACCCCTCCCCGCCGGTGCTGTCCGCGCTGGCCGACACGCTGCGGCTGAGCCCCCGCGAACGCGTCCACCTGCACCAGCTCACCAAGGGCATGTCCGGTTTCAGCTGCGGCGCCGCCGAGAACGGCCCCAACCGCATCATCCGGCCCACGATCCGCGCGATCCTCGACCAGCTCGAACCAGCGCCCGCCGCGATCACCAACCGCTTCACCGAGGTGCTGGCCTGCACCGGGGGCTACCGCACGCTGATGGCTCCCAGCGGCCTGTTCGAGCAGGGCGAGCCGACCAATGTGGCCCGGTTCGTCTTCACCCATCCCGGTGCGCGCGAGCTGTACCCGGACTGGGATTCCGCCGCCGACAAGCTGGTCGCCTCGCTCAAGCAGGGCCCGTTTCGCGCCGACCCGATGGTCGCCGCGCTGGTCGACGAGCTCACCGTCACCGCGGGCAGCGCCTTCACCGATCGGCTGGCCGCGCTGCCCGGGTTGCCGCCGTCGGGCGGGATCAACCGGATCAGCCATCCCGAGGCGGGCACCCTGCGCCTGGCCTACGAATCGCTGGATCTGTCCATCGACGACGACCAGTCGCTGTATGTGCTGCTGCCCGCCGACGAGGCGAGCGCGACCGCCCTGGACCGGCTGGTCGGGCGGCGCCCCGGCGGCCTGCGCGCCATCGCGAGCTGACCCGCGCGTGCCCTGGCGGGTGCGTGTGTTTCACCGTGTCGGAGGCGACCGGTAACCTTGGGAATCGTGCATCCTGACGTTATCGCCGACCTCGCCGAACTCGACACCACGCTCAAGACGGTCGAGTCGGTCCTCGATGTCGAGGAGCTGCGCCGTCGCATCGACGAGCTCGAGCACCAGGCGGCCGATCCCGAGCTGTGGAACAACCAGGACCACGCCCAGCAGGTCACCAGCGAGCTCTCGCACGCCCAGAGCGAGCTGCGCCGCGTCGAGGAACTACGCCAGCGCCTGGAAGACCTGCCGGTGCTCTACGAATTGGCCGAGTCCGAAGAGGGCAAGGCCGCCGAGGAAGCCACCGCCGAGGCCGACAACGAGCGGGCCGCGCTGCGCGTCGACATCGAGGCGATGGAAGTGCGCACCCTGCTCTCCGGCGAGTACGACAAGCGTGACGCGCTGGTCAACATCCGCTCCGGCGCCGGTGGCGTCGACGCCGCGGACTGGGCCCAGATGCTGATGCGCATGTACATCCGCTGGGCCGAGCGGCACAAGTACGTCGTCGAGGTCTACGACACCTCCTACGCCGAAGAGGCGGGCATCAAGAGCGCCACCTTCGCGGTGAAGTCGCCGTATGCCTACGGCACGCTCTCGGTGGAGATGGGCACGCACCGGCTCGTCCGGATCAGCCCGTTCGACAACCAGGGCCGCCGCCAGACCTCCTTCGCCGAGGTCGAGGTGCTGCCCGTGGTCGAGACCACCGACCACATCGAGATCCCCGAGGGCGAGGTCCGCGTCGACGTGTACCGCTCCTCGGGTCCGGGTGGTCAGAGCGTCAACACCACCGACTCCGCGGTTCGCCTGACCCACATTCCCACCGGCATCGTGGTGACCTGTCAGAACGAGAAGTCACAGCTCCAGAACAAGATCTCGGCCATGCGCGTGCTGCAGGCCAAGCTGCTCGAGCGCAAGCGCCAGGAAGAGCGCGCCCAGATGGACGCGCTCAAGACCAACGAGGGCGCGTCGTGGGGCAACCAGATGCGTTCCTACGTCCTGCACCCGTACCAGATGGTCAAGGATCTGCGCACCAACTATGAGGTGAACAACCCCTCGGCGGTGCTCGACGGCGATATCGACGGCTTCATCGAATCCGGAATCCGTTGGCGCATGCGGGAACAGGCCGACGCGTAGCCACCTGTTCGCTCGCCTATCCCTGGCGTGTTCGCGTTTGACCGGGCACCGAGACCCCGCTGTAACCTTTCGGGTGTGCGTTCGAGCCAACCGGAACTGTGTCAGCGCGAGCCCCGTCGACTCTCGGCCGGGGCGATGCGATGAGCGGCGTCCTCGCGATCAACACGGCCCCGGAGATCACCGGATGGCTGCGGTCGAGCGGGCTCGAGATCGTCCTGCTGATCGTCGGCGCGATGCTGTTCGGCCGGTTCGCCGCGTTCGTGCGCGACCGGGTGACCACCAAGATCGACGCCGGTTTCCACTCGAGCGACGCGCTGGTCCGCACCGAAGCGGCCAAGCACCGGCACGCCTTGGCCCAGGTCATCACGTGGGTGGTGCTGACCATCGTCTACGTGCTGGTCGGCATGGAGGTGCTGCGCAGGCTCGGCTTCGCGGTGACGGGTCTGGTCGCCCCGGCGGCAGTGCTCGGCGCCGCGCTCGGTTTCGGCGCCCAGCGGATCGTGCAGGACATCCTGGCCGGGTTCTTCCTCATCACCGAACGCCAGTACGGCTTCGGTGACGTGGTGCAGATCTCGGTCACCGGCTCCGCCGATGCGGCCGAGGGCACTGTCGAGGACGTGACGCTGCGCATCACCACCCTGCGCAACTCCGACGGCGAGGTGATCACGGTCCCCAACGGGCAGATCGTGAAGGTGACCAACCTGTCCAAGGACTGGGCGCGTGCCGCGATCGACGTGCCGGTATCGGCGCAGGCCGACATCACCAAGATCAACGAGATCCTGCACGAGGTGTGCACCAAGGCCTACCAGGATCGCCGCCTCAAGCCACTGCTGCTCGACGAACCGTCCGTGATGGGTGTGGAAGATCTCTCGCTCGACGAGATGAACATCCGGATGGTTGCCCGCACATTGCCGGGCAAACAATTCGAAGTGGGGCGCGAACTGCGCGTGCGCGTCGCCGCGGCCCTGCGTAAGGAAGGAATCAGTGAAACCACGTAAGTCGACGGCGATCCTGATGGCCACCTGGGTGTCCACGTTCGTCGTCTACCTGTTCGTCAAGCCCGCCGAGACCGCGAACACCGGCCCGGTGTCGCTACTCAACGCCGTCCCCACCTGGGTCGATCCGACGCCGTAGGATTGCTCGCCGCCTCGCCTAGGTCGTCGGGGCCCGGTCACAGCCAGGGTTCGCTGGCTACACTGGCTCCCCGTGATCACCATGCGCAACGTCACCAAGTCGTACAAGACATCGACGCGGCCGGCGCTGGACAACGTCTCCGTCGAGGTGGACAAAGGCGAATTCGTCTTCATCATCGGCCCGTCCGGTTCGGGAAAGTCGACCTTCATGCGGCTGCTGCTCAAGGAGGAAGCGCCGACGTCGGGCGAGATACGGGTGGCCGATTTCCGGGTCGACCGGTTGCCAGGGCGCAAGGTACCGAAATTGCGGCAGCGGATCGGGTGCGTCTTCCAGGATTTCCGGCTGCTCCAGCAGAAGACCGTGGAGCAGAATGTGGCCTTCGCGCTCGAGGTGATCGGCAAACGGCAGCAGTTCATCGAACGCACCGTGCCCGAGGTGCTCGACATGGTCGGGCTCGGCGGCAAGGGCAATCGGTTGCCCTCGGAGCTGTCCGGTGGTGAGCAGCAGCGCGTGGCGATCGCGCGCGCGTTCGTCAACCGGCCGCTGGTCCTGCTCGCCGACGAGCCGACCGGCAACCTCGACCCCGACACCAGCGCCGACATCATGTCGCTGCTGGAACGGATCAACCGCACCGGCACGACCGTGCTGATGGCCACCCACGACAACCACATCGTCGACGCGATGCGCAGGCGGGTGGTGGAGCTCGACCACGGCAGACTCGTGCGCGACGAGGCGACCGGTGTCTACGGGGTGGGACGATAATGCGACTGAGTTTCCTGTTCACCGAGGTCGCCGACGGTCTGCGCCGCAACCTGACGATGACTGTCGCGATGATCCTGACCACCGCGGTGTCGCTGATGATGCTCGGCGGCGGCATGCTGTCGGTGCGGATGGCGGACAAGACCGAGAACTTCTTCATCGGCAGGCTCGAGGTGCGGTTCTACCTCGACGACGCCGTCTCCGACACCGACCCCGACTGCGCCGCCGAGCCGTGCAAGACGCTGCTCGCCGACCTGAAGAACACCTCGGGTGTGGAGAGCGTGCAGTTCCTCAACCGCGCCGACGCGCTCGAGGAGGCCAAGGAGCTGTTCGCCGATCAGCCGGAGATGGTGCAGTACATCGCCGACTCACCGCTGCCCGCCTCGCTGCGGGTGAAGATGACCGACGGCGATCAGTACCAGCACATCTACGACAGCTTCGCGACCAGACAGGGCGTGCGGATCGTCGCCAACGACAAGGAGTTCGTCGACCGCCTGGTCAGCCTGTTCGACGGGCTGCGCAATGCCGCGTTCGGGCTGGCGCTGGTGATGGCGCTGGCGGCGATGCTGCTGGTGTTGAACATGGTGCAGATCGCCGCGTATACGCGGCGCACGGAAGTCGGCATCATGCGCCTGGTCGGCGCGACGCGCTGGTATACCCAGCTGCCATTCCTCCTGGAGGCGGTGGCGGCCGCGTTCGTCGGCTCGGTGCTGGCGATCCTCGGACTGGTCATCGCCCGCCCGCTGGTGATCGACCGGGCGCTGGGGCCGCTGTTCGACAGCAATGTCTTCCCGCGCATCACCGGTGACGACATCGCCGTGGTGGCGCTGACGATCGCGCCCATCGGCATCGTCTTCGCCGCGGTGACCGCCTATCTCACCCTGCGCTTCTACGTCAGGGAGTAGTCCCGACATCGCGATGGCGGGGACCGGCTATCGGGTCCCCGCCGTTCGCATCTGCGTTCCGAGTGAGGCGCCGAGTTGCGCGGTGAGTTCGGTGCGCCGGCGGTCCAGCTCGGCGATGCGCCGGTCCAGCTCGGCGGTGCGCTCGGACATGATCCGCACCGACATCTCGCATGCCTGCACCGGCCCGTCGGTTTCCGCGCACGGCATCAGCTGACCGATGTCGTCGGTGGTGAGACCAGCGGCGAGCAGCTCACGGATCTTCGCCACGGCCGCCACCGCCGCTTCCGGATAGCTGCGGTACCCGTTCGGGTCGCGGTGCGGGTGCAGCAGGTTCTGTTCCTCGTAGTAGCGCAGCAGCCGTGTGCTGACGCCGGTGCGGTGCGCGAGTTCGCCGATCAGCATGTGATCACCCACACGTTCGCCTTGACCTTCACATCCATGTGAATCCCTAACCTCCGTCGCATGACAACGATTCCCCTGCAGACGACCGTCCACGGATCAGGCCCCGGCATCGTCCTCGCCCACGGCGGTGGCGGTTCGATCGAGAGCAACTACGGCGTCGTCCTGGCCGACCTCGCCGCCGAGCACACGGTGGTCGCCTCCGACTACCCCGCCGACGACACCCCGCTGACCCTCGACGACCTCGCCGACGCTCTGGTGGCGGCCGCGGTCGACGCCGGTGTGCCGACCTTCACGATCGTCGGTTTCTCGCTCGGCACCGCCGTCGCCGTGCGCGCCGCCGCCCGGCATCCGGAACGGGTCACCGGCCTGGTGCTCACCGCCGGGCTGGCCGTGCCCGACAACCGGGCCAGGCTGATTGTGCGGGCCTGGCAGGATCTCCTCGACCGGGGCGCGCGCGAGAGCTTCGCCCGGCTCGTGCTGCTGACCGGGTTTTCCGCCGAGTTCGTCAACGCGCTACCCGCCGCCGCGATCGAGGAGATGGTCGCGCAGACCGCCGCCGCGATCCCAGGCGGCACCCGGCAGCAGGCCGCGCTGATCGAGACGGTCGACACGACGGGCGATCTGCCCGGCATCGCGGTGCCGACGCTGATCGTGAACACCACTGCCGACCTGCTCGTGGACCCGGCCAATTCCCGTGCGCTCGCCGCCGCGATTCCCGGCGCCGAGTACACCGAGATCGCCGCGGGCCACGTGGTCATGGCCGAGCAGCCCGACGAATGGCGCAAGGTCCTGCTCGAATTCCTGAAGCGACGGGGTCTTTAGAGGCTCAACCGAGGGAGCGCAGCTGGGGCCACACCTGCGACCACGGCCGGATCGGCTCGCGGCAGACGAACAGCGGTTCGCCCTGCTCGTCGTTGTCGATCCCGAGTCCGTTGTCGAGCGCGCCCGCCGGCTCGACGATCGAACACAGACCGGTGAGCCGATCGCGATCGATACCGACGGTGAGCACCGTGGTCGCGGTGTCCGGCGGCGGGCCCCACCACCAGTAGGCGTTGTGGCCCGAATACGGTGTTGGCAGGCCGTATTCGGCGCCATAACGCTCGATGGCGCCTGCTTCGCCGTAGTTCGCGGTGAGCACCGCGGCACCCGGTGGGCGGGCTGCCGCCACCTGCGCGACGAACCGGGGCCAGCCGATCGTCTCCCCCGCGTCGTAGTTCACCGCGAGGACGGGCGTGCCGGGCAACTGCGCGACCGGCAGCACCGGCAGAAACAGCACAGCTGACATCACGGCGTTCACCACGAGCACCGAACCCACTGCTGCCCAGCGCTTTCCCCGATCACCGAGCGCGGACGCGAGTCCGACCGACCCCGCCGCGAGCAGCACCGGATACATCCCGCCGAGGTAGTACGCCTTACCGCCCGCCACCAGAAACAGCACGAACAGCACCCCGTAGGCGATCGGAAACACCCGATACCGCGAGTGCCACAACCGCCACAGCCCGTAGCCCCACAGCGGCACCAGCAGCGGGCCGACCAAGCCGAACTGCAAGAGCACGAACATGATCGGCGAATCCGAGGTCCCCGACGAACCGCCCGCGATCGCCCTGCTCAACGCCCACTGCGGCAGGCCGTTGGCCGCCTGCCACCACAGATACGGCGCCGCGATCAACGCCGCGATCGCGGCAGCCGTCGCGAAATACCTGGTGGCGAAGACTTTTCGCTGCGGGGTCAGCAGCACCGCGATCGCGAGCGCGCCGACCGGCACGACCACCAGCACCTTGTTCTGCACACCGAGACCGACCACCGCACCGACCGCCAGCCACCACCGCGGATCGGCCCCGCGCAGCAGCTTCAGCACCAGCAGACAGATCAGCGACCACGCGGCCAGATCGAACACCGTCGTCCCGAACAGGTGACCCGCCGCCTGCACCATGGCCGCACTCGCCACGGCACCGGCGGCCAGCGCCCGCGCGCCACGTCCCCCACCCAGTTCCTTCGCCATCAGCCCCGCGCACACCACGACGAAGGTCGCGGCGGCGATCGCGGGCAGCCGCAATACCCACAGCGCATCGGGGTCGATCGCGGCCGTCAGCCGGGCCAGCGCGGGGACCAGCGGCGGCTGGTCGGGATATCCCCAGTCCAGCCGGCGGCCCGCGGCCAGAAAGTACAACTCGTCACGGTGGTAGCCGTAGCGCGTCGTGGTGATCAACAGAACCAGGGCGAAAACCGACGCGATCACGGTCACTCGTCCAGACTGACACGAAATCACCGATATCAGGTCCGTCGACGAGCTTCTTACTCCAGAGTAAGATAGTCTTACCGAGGAGTAAGATAGCTGGGGCCACCAGCGCCCCGACAGCCGAGGAAATCAGGTGATGATGAGCACTCGAGACAGCGCGACGAAGCGACGTCCGAACGACACGTCCGCGGTCGGTCTCAGCCAGCCCAAGCGGGACTGGATGGGCGCCGCGATGCGCGCTTTGACGACCATTACCGGGTCGGAGCTCGCCGAGAAGTACAACCTGCGCAAGCCCATCGAACGCGTCACCTACGAGGGCACCAAGACCGGTTTCCGCACCCTTGGCGCGGCCACTCGTACCTTCGCCAAGGCCACCGGCGGCGGTCAGCCGAAACGCCTCGACGACAACGAGGCCAAGACCAAGGACTACTTCGACCTCACCCCGTCCGACGAGCAGCAGATGATCGTCGAGACCGTGAAGGACTTCGCCGGCGAGATCCTGCGCCCGGCCGCCTACGAGGCCGACAACGCGGCCAAGGCGCCGCGTGACCTGCTCGAGCGCGCCGCCGAACTCGGCATCACCCTGATCAACGTGCCAGAGGAACTGGAAGGCGCGGCCAGCGAGCGTGGCGCCGTCACCAATTCCCTGGTGGCCGAGGCCCTCGCCCACGGCGACATGGGTCTGGCGCTGCCGATCCTGGCGCCCAGCGGCGTGGCCGTCGCCCTGTCGCAGTGGGGCACCGACGCGCAGCAGCAGACCTACCTGCCCGCCTTCACCGGCGAGAACGTGCCGCAGGCTTCCGTGGTGATCAACGAGCCGCGCGCGCTGTTCGACCCCTTCACCCTGCAGACCAAGGCCACCCGCTCCCCCAGCGGCTTCCGCCTCAACGGTGTGAAGAGCCTGGTCCCGGCCGCCGCCGATGCCGAACTGTTCATCGTGGCCGCCGAGCTCGACGGGCGCCCCGCGCTGTTCATCGTGGAGTCCGACTCCGCCGGTCTGTCCGTCGAGGCCGACCCGAGCATGGGTCTGCGCGCCGCGGGCCTCGGTCGCCTGATCCTGGACAACGTGGCCGTCGGCGCCGACGCCGTGCTCGGCGACGGTGACGCCAAGGCGCGCGCCGACGAGTACGCCGACGCGGTGCAGCTGGCCCGCCTCGGCTGGTCGTCGCTGGCGATCGGCACCGGCCAGGCCGTGCTCGACTACGTGATCCCGTACGTGAACGAGCGCGAAGCGTTCGGCGAGCCCATCTCGCACCGCCAGGCGGTCGCGTTCATGGTGGCCAACATGGCGATCGAGCTCGACGGTCTCCGCCTCGTGACCCTGCGGGGTGCGTCACGCGCGGAGCAGGGTCTGTCGTTCGCCCGCGAGGCGGCGCTGGCGCGCAAGCTCGCCACCGACAAGGGCATGCAGATCGGCCTGGACGGCGTGCAGCTGCTCGGCGGCCACGGCTTCACCAAGGAACACCCGGTCGAGCGGTGGTACCGCGACCTGCGAGCCGTCGGCGTTGCCGAGGGCGTGGTGCTGGTCTAGCCGGTCCGTCTTCGATACCCAGGAGAATTCCATGATCAACCTCGAACTCCCCAAGAAGCTGAAGGCGAGCGCCAACCAGGCCCACCAGGTCGCCTCGCAGATCTTCCGTCCCATCTCCCGCAAGTACGATCTCGCCGAGCACGCGTACCCGGTCGAGCTCGACACCATGGCCGCCATGGTCGAGGGGCTCGCCGACTCCGGCACCCAGAAGATCGGCGGCGCCGCGGGCGGCCGCAACGACGAGGCGGGCGAGACCGACATCCTCGCCAATGCCAACGGCGGCAACATGTCCGCGCTGCTCAACGCGCTCGAGACCTCGTGGGGCGACGTCGGCCTGATGCTGACCATCCCCTACCAGGGCCTGGGCAATGCCGCGATCGCCGCGGTCGCCACCGACGAGCAGCTGTCCCGCTTCGGCAAGGTGTGGGCCTCGATGGCCATCACCGAGCCGTCGTTCGGTTCCGACTCCGCCGCGGTCACCACCACCGCCGTCCTCGACGGTGACGAGTGGGTCCTCAACGGCGAGAAGATCTTCGTCACCGCCGGTGAGCGCTCCACCCACATCGTGGTGTGGGCCTCGGTCGACAAGAGCCTGGGCCGCGCGGCGATCAAGTCGTTCGTCGTCCCGCGCGACGCTCCTGGACTGTCGGTGGCGCGGCTCGAGCACAAGCTCGGCATCAAGGCCTCCGACACCGCCGTGCTGCTGCTGCAGGACTGCCGCATCCCGGCCGACAACATCCTCGGCTCGCCGGAAGTCAACGTGGAGAAGGGCTTTGCCGGGGTCATGCAGACCTTCGACAACACCCGCCCGCTGGTCGCCGCCATGGCCATCGGTGTCGCCCGCGCCGCGCTCGAGGAACTGCGCACCATCCTCACCGAGGCCGGTGTCGAGATCTCCTACGACACCCCCGCGATGAACCAGCACGCCGCCGCGGCCGAATTCCTGCGCATGGAAGCCGATTACGAGTCGGCCTACCTGCTGGCCCTGCGCGCCGCCTGGATGGCCGACAACAAGAAGCCCAACTCCCTCGAGGCTTCCATGTCCAAGGCCAAGGCAGGCCGCACCGGCACCGACGTCACCCTCAAGGCCGTCGAACTCGCAGGCACCCTGGGCTACTCCCAGCGCCTGCTCCTGGAGAAGTGGGGCCGCGACTCGAAGATCCTCGACATCTTCGAAGGCACCCAGCAGATCCAGCAGCTGATCGTCGCCCGCCGCGTCCTCGGAAAGACCAGCGCCGAACTCAAGTGAGCTGGTAGACAACGGAAATCCGGTGCGAGTCGACTTGCTGACTCGCACCGGATTTCTGTTTTCGGAGACCGGCCGTTTCGGGATCATGGTCACTCAGGCCGCTTCCAGGCCGTTGGCGGGAGGACGCTCCCAGATGTGGGCCGACTCGTCGACGGTCTGGCGGGCGCGCTCATGACTGGACGAGAGCGGTGTGTGTACACCCGAAGGGTGGAGCCCGGATCTTCGTGGCCGAGGTAGTCGGCGAGCTCCTTGACCGGGACGCCACGTGAGAGCAGCCGCAGGCAATCGGAACTCCCCGCCAGCTCCCACAGCATCGACCCGAGCTGTTGACGCGACCCCGACGAGGGCCCGGCGGTGAACTGCTGAACGTAGACCAGCGGGTGGAATTGGGCGTGGCCACCCAGTCATGCCACCTGTTGCCGCTGGCCGTGCAGTTCGTTGGCGCGACCCGCCAACCGCTGGTAGTCACACCAAAACTCAGGTGCCCCGCGCTCAGATCGGTACTTCTCGATCAGCGGGCGCAGGACGCTCCAGGAGGTTCGGATCGAATCGCACCACGGGTCAGCCACCACGTCGATAGGGATGAAGCGCATTCGGCACATCACACCAACGCTGTCGTAGCTCGCACACACCCGTTCAGCTCGGACGATCTCGGCCTCTGTCCACGTCGCGAGTGGACGAGCTCTCAGCTGTGTCATCACAAACCTACGATCCTGGCGCAGCTCCTCAGCTTGCAGCAGGTCATGCACTACCTTGAATGCCGAGGCGTAGGTTGCCCGCCGCATCTCAGTGACCTGCCAGACGACCAGGCCTGCCGCCACCAAAGCGATCACTGCCGTGCTGACGCTCGCTGCGGCCGCAATCACTGCTGAATCCATTGAAATCTCCAGTTTGCCGCCGCTGAATAGCCAACTGGAACACTGTATCTGGGCGCGGTCCACCGCAGACGTCCAATCGCTTCGTCCTTCGTGATCGTGGTACCGAGGCCGCTGGAGGCCATAGCGCCCAGTGCGCGTGCGCTGATTCCAGGCCGTCCACAGGCCGTAAGAGGTCAGAAAGGCCCGGAATTGGCAGGAGGTACCAGAACCCAAATCCCAGCTCAGAGCAACTTTTCGAGGCGTTTCGCGAGGAGCGGAAATCTTGCTCACAAGATCCTCGACATCTTCGAAGGCACCCAGCAGATCCAGCAGCTGATCGTCGCCCGCCGCGTCCTCGGAAAGACCAGCGCCGAGCTCGAGTGAGCTGGTAGATGACGAAACCGGTGCGAGTCGCGAAGACTCGCACCGGTTTTTCGTTGCGGGGAGTTGTCAGGGCGGCTGGCTAGGGTGACACCGTCGCGTGCCGCGGGGCAGGCGGAAGCGAGGGAGCCATGGGCTGGACAGCGAACGGACTGCTCGTCGAAGGGACGATCGACGCGGCGCGGTTGCCAGGGCATCCCGAAGACAGCGGCGAGGCCGTCGATCTGGCGCAGGCGTTCTCGCGTCCGGTCGACTACGCGGTCGCCGAGGCCGACGGGTGGACGTCGATCCTGGATCCGCACATCCTGGTGACCTTCGACGACGACGCGGTCCTCGCGCTCTCGGGAACCCGCCGCGCACTCGCCTATGCCGCCCACAGCGTGTCGGACACCTACGGATTCGGGTGGTACTCCGGCGGACAGCCGATTCGGCGAATCATCTACTCGGCGGGCGAGCTCGCCGACGAAACGGGCGGCGTACTCCCCGACGAAGCCCGGCTCGAAGCCGACATCGACGAGGACTTCATCTTCGACATCATCGCCGGACTGACCGGGCTCGGCTGGGGCAAGATCGCCGACGCCACCTATCGCGTGTGGTCGGCATGAAGCCGGATCCGGCGCGAGTTCAGAGTGACGCTGTGTCGTCGGTGTGCAGGACGCAGTCGACGACAAGCGCTCCAGGGGTACCGTCGATACCACGGACATAGGGGTGTGCATGTCGTTGCTGTGGATGGTCGTCGGCCTTGTTGTGTTCGGTGTGGTCCTTGACCGGCTGCTCGGCTTAGCCGAAGCTCGGGGCTGGGTTGGCTCCCGAGGCGAGTTCGGCACCGGCGGCGCCGCAGGCCTTTTCGGTGAGTTGCAGGCATTGTTTGCCCCGTCGAGCCAGCACACGCAGCAGGAGATTCGAAGCCTCGAGATGCGTGGTGAGCAGCTCGACAGCGCTGCTGATCCGCTGGGAGTCGACCTCGACAACGGCATCGCGCGACTTCGCGGTGCGACGAACGAGCAAGATCAGCCGGATCCGCCTGAGATCTCGGAGGTCGGGCAGCCCGGCGAATTCAGGCCACCACCGCGGTGAGTCGGTGAGCTGGTAGACAACGCGAAACCGGTGCGAGCCTCGATGGCTCACACCGGTTTCGCGTTTCCGGATCGGCACACCTCGACTACCGCTCAGAGTGCCGTCGTGGCGTCGGTGTGCAGGACGCGGTCGAGGCGGTGGGGGTTGACGTCGAGGAGTTTGCGGTCCCACTTGGCCAGGTCGGCGGCGGCGGCGTAGGTGGTGTCGAGGAAGTTCAGGAGGGTGGCGTCGGGGTCGGGGGATTGGCGGACTATGTCGTAGGGGAGGACGAATTCGCCCAGGGTGGCGTCCCATTCGGCGCCGTCGGGGCCTGCGGGGCGGGTGGAGTAGCCGTGCGGGGCGGGGTAGGCGTAGGCGTAGAAGGTGCCTTCGGCGCCGCCTGCCCAGAAGCCGGCGCTGGCGCATTCGCGGGAGTAGGCCTCTTCCATGACCCAGTCGGCGCAGTTGGGGGCGCCGCCGGGGTGCAGGGGGGCGGTGCGGCCGGAGAAGCGGGTGCAGGCCAGGTCGAGGGAACCCCAGAAGACCTGCACCGGACTGGATTTCCCGGCGAAACCGGCGCGCCAGAGCTGGAAGACCCGCTGGATCTGGACGAGCTGCTGCCAGAACAGGGTGACGGCATCGCCATCGTAGGAATAGTGGGTGGTGTCCTCGGCGAAGGGGATCGCGGGGTCGACTTCGTTCGGCGAGGCCTCGATATCGACCACGGCGTCCAGGCGGCCGAGCACATGACCCAGCTCGGCATAGAAATCGGCGACCGTACGCGGACGCAGGGCGATGGTGGCGTGGCGGCCGTCGCTGGTGCGCAGCACGAGTTCGTGGTCGAGGAAATCGAATTCGATGTCGAGCAGGCGGCCGTCGACGGGGATCGCACCGGTCGAGAGCCCGCGCGCGCTGACCGCGAAGGTGACATTCCACCAGTGGTTGATCAGCGGCGTGCCCGCCATCTTCAGTTTGCCGATGATCTGGGTCCACATGTGCAGGGTGTCGCGGGTGTCGGACCAGGAATCGACCTTCAGTGCGGGCCAGGCCGCATTTACCGGCGTCAATCGAGCCATCGGATTCCTCACTCCTTCGGTACGCGGCGGGGGCGATCAGATCCGTAGAGCAGCCGAGACACGGCGTCGCCTCATCCTACGTCGGACGAGGCGACTCGCACAGGAAACGTCAATGGTCTCGCCTATCCCGGGGGCTCGAGACCGGGTCCGCTGAAAAGGCTTCCCAGCAGTGGGGCCAGCCAACTGAACAACAATGTAAAAATATCCATTTCCGACTCCATATCTCTGTGGACCACACCCTTCCGGGCGCTCTTCTGAGCATGTCCGATCCGAGCGTCGAATACATCACCTGTTCGGCTGGCAGAGGGCACACCCGGCGCCGTGACCTCCTCCTTCGGGGTGAGAAGAGCCACCCCCTGGTGTCGGCAGGCACCCCACCAGCGGTTGATGTTTCCCGCGCTCGGGCCGACCAGGCTGGTTGTTGTTCGCAGCACAGCGCAGCGGGAAGGAGAACGGCATTGTCCAGCACACCGAAAGCGCTCGGAATGTTTCCGGGGCAAGGCTCACAGCGCGCCGGTATGGCGGAGTTTCTGCTCTCCCATTATCCGGAAGCCGCGGGCCGGGTATTCGACATAGCCGACCGGACGCTCGGATTCTCGCTCACCGAATTGTGCGTTTCCGGTTCGGCCACCGATATCGGCCGTACCGAAATCGCGCAGCCCGCGATTGTCGCGACCAGCCTGGCGATTCTTGAAGTACTGAGCGAGAAGGGCTTTCGCCCCGCGCTGGTGACCGGACACAGCCTGGGCGAGTACACCGCGCTGGTCGCCGCCGGGGTGCTGGCACCGCCGGACGCGTTCGGCCTCGTTCGCCGCCGCGGCGAGCTGATGGCCCGGGTGTCCGACAGGGTCTCCGGAGCCATGGTGGCGATCTTCGGGTTGCCGGTGGAAGTGATCGAGATGATCTGCGGCGGCCTTCGCGCCGACGGAGTCGCCGAGGTCGCCAACCACAACGAGGCCGGGCAGACGGTGATCTCCGGTACCCGAGACGCCGTGGCTCGAGCAGCTCGTATCGCCCTCGGGTACGGCGCCGAACGGGTTGTCGAGCTCGACGTGAGCGCGCCGTTCCACTGCTCGCTGATGCACGAGATCGAAGACGAGTTCGCGGCCGAATTGGACCGCTACGACTTCGCGACACCGCGGCTTCCGGTTCTCAGCTCCGTCACCGGCGCGCCGGTGGCCACCGCCGCGGAGGCCAAGTGGCTGCTGCGCTGCCAGCTGGCCGGGCCGGTGCGGTGGGTCGATGTGCTCACCGCCGCACAGCGACATGGCGTCACCGACTACGTCGAGATCGGGCCGGGCCGGGTCCTCAGCGGACTGGCCAACCGGATGGTCAGCGGCGCCTCGGTGCGCAGCACCAACGACAAGCGCCGAGTGTCCGCCGTCATACAGACCTACTGAATCAAAACCCCCAAGGAAAGGAAATTCACCATGACCCACACCACCCAGGATCTGTTCCCGATCATCCAGTTCGCCGTCGCGGACGCACTGGGCATCGACGAGGCGGAGGTCGTCGCCGAGGCGAGCCTGGTCGATGACCTCGGCGCGGAATCGATCGACATGCTCGACATCCTGTTCCGCATCCAGCGCGAGTCCGGGATCAAGGTCTCCGTAGCCGATATGGAGGCGCTGATGCGCGGCCCCGAGGGCGCCAGCCTCTTCGACGACGACGTCGTCACCGAAGCGGGTCTCGCGCGACTGGAAATGGCGCTACCGCAATTCGATCGCACGCGACTGTCGGGCCCGCTGACGGCCGAACAGCTGGTCGGCCTGTTCACGGTCCAGAACCTCCTGGATCTGGTCCTCGATCGCGCGCGAGCGGAGGAGATCTGATGCTGCCCTTCGAAGGCAAGGTCGCGCTGGTCACCGGCGCCTCCCGCGGGATCGGGAAAGCAATCGCGACGACACTGGCGCAACGCGGTGCGGCGGTGGCCGTCAACTATCGCGCACGCGAAGCCGAGGCACTCGAGGTCGTGCGCGAGATCGAGGATCGCGGCGGGTGCGCCGTCGCCATCGGCGCCGACGTGTCCGACGCCACGGCGGCGCAGGATCTCGTCGCGGAGACCATGAACCAGCTCGGCGGTCTGGACGTGCTGGTCAACAACGCCGGCATCACCAACGACGGTCTGCTCTGGAAGATGACCGACGACGACTGGTGGGAGGTGTTGCGGGTCAATCTCGGCGGCACCGTCAACACCACGCGGGCTGCCGCGCCACATTTCATGGCCCAGCGCAGCGGATCCATCGTGAACATCTCCTCGGTCATGGGCGTCTCGGCGCGTCCCGGCCAGTCGGCCTATTCGGCGTCGAAGGGTGCGCTCAACGCCTTCACCCGCTCGTCGGCAATGGAACTGGCGCGCTTCGGAATCCGGGTCAATGCCGTGCTGGGCGGGGTTGTTCCCACCGACCTGATCAGCGGCCTGCTGAGTCACGACAACGGCAAGGGGGCGGTACAGATTCCGTTGCGCCGGTACGGAACCACCGAACAACTCGCCACCGTCGCGGCATTCCTGGCCTGCCCTGACGCCGACTACATGACCGGCGAACTCGTCCATGTCG
The DNA here is from genome assembly GCF_053608285.1 of Nocardia sp. NPDC055053. Taxonomy (NCBI): domain Bacteria; kingdom Bacillati; phylum Actinomycetota; class Actinomycetes; order Mycobacteriales; family Nocardiaceae; genus Nocardia; species Nocardia sp. NPDC055053. The sequence goes on from NZ_JBSGVD010000001.1 coordinate 387,365, forward strand.
ACGGCGGGATAGGCGCGCAGGTGGCGTTCTTCTCCGGCGCGACCGCCATGTCCTTCCTCAAAGAGGCGAGCTGACCATGCGTTTTCATCTCATCGACCGGATCGAATCCTGGGAGCCGATGCGGCGGATCACGGCGCGCAAGGCGACCTCGGTGCGCGAATCCTACTGGCAGCGAGGCGAAGACGGGTCGGCGATGCCGTTCGGGCTCGCACTGGAATCCCTGTGCCAGGCGGGGGCGTGGCTGGTGCTGCTGAGCTCCGATCACCGCCTGCGCGCGGCGTTGCTGACGGTCGGTGAGGTCACCCTGCATCGCGACATCGTCCCGGGCGACATCCTGCGGCTGCACGCCGAAGTCGTCTCCATCCAGGACAACGCGGCGATCGTCGACGGCTATGCGGAGGTGGCGGGCCAGAAGGTCCTCGACGCGCGAAACATCATGTGCGCGTTGATCGATGCCGAACGCCTCGATGATCCGGCCGACACCGCGCGCATGGCGGGGCAGCTGCTCGGGGAAGGCCCGATCGGATGAGGCGCGTCGTGATCACCGGCGTCGGTGCCGTGACGCCGCTCGGCACCGACGCCGCAACCACGTGGCGAAACCTGGCGGCGGGGGTCAGCGGAATCGGCCCGCTGACGACCTTCGACACCGAGGGTTTCCCGATCCGCATCGCGGGCCAGGTACCGGACGGCTTCGACCCGAAGGCCGCGATACCCGGCGATCCCGACCACCGGATCTATTCGCGCGCGGGGTGTTTCGGCCTCGCCGCGGTAGCCGAAGCCCTGCGTGACGCCGGCGCCGGACGCGACACCTACGACGCGGACCGGATGGGTGTCGCGATGGGCGCCACGGTGGAGCGGCCCGATCTGCGGTACTTGATCGACGTCGGGCTCCTGCGGGAAACCGAGTCGGACTCGTTCCTGGTGCAATCGCCGAAGACCGTCTATGCCGCCGATCAGAACACACCGCTCGACGCGATGACGCGCATGATCGGCGCGACGGGGCCGATGGTCGGCATCAGCACCGCCTGCTCCAGCTCCGGGCACGCCATCGGCGAGGCCTTCCGCCTGATCCAGGAGGGTGACGTGGAGCTGATGGTGGCGGGCGGGTACGAGTCGCTCACCAGCTGGATCGACATCCTCGGGTTCAGCCTGCTCGGGGCCATGACCGAGCGCCACAACGACGATCCGCGGTCGGCGTCGCGTCCGTTCGACGCGGACCGCTCCGGCTTCGTCGTCGGCGAGGGCGCGGTCGTGTTCGTCCTGGAGGAACTGGAGTCGGCGCGGGCGAGGGGGGCCCGGATCCACGCCGAAGTCCTCGGCTACGGCTCGACGATGAACGCGTGGCGAATCACCGATTCCCCGCCGGACGGGTCGGGCGCCATCCAGGCGATGGCGGCGGCGATCGCGGAATCCGGCCTCGGCACAGCGGGTATCGACTACGTCGTCGCCCACGGCACGGGGACCGTGAGCAACGACGCGGCGGAAACCGCGGCCATCAAGCAGGTGTTCGGCGATGACGCCTACCGGCTCGTTGTCAGTTCACCCAAGTCCATGACCGGCCATCTGACCGGGGCGGCCGCCGCGCTCAACGTCCTCGTCGCGATCGGCGCCATGCGCGAGTCGCTGGTACCGCCGACGGTCAACCTCGATCGGCCCGACCGCGGCCTCGACCTCGATTACGTCCCGCTGCGAGCCAGGCACACGACGGTCGCCGCGGCTCTTGTCAACGCCTTCGCCTTCGGCGGAACCAACACCAGTCTTGTCGTCGGCGCATCGAGCCCGGACCGGCGACGAAGGGAGCAGCAATGACCACCATCGTCACCGAGTCGGACACCACAGCCGAGTCCGGCCTCGACCGCATCCTCGAACTACAGCCGGGCAGGCACGGCGTCGCACTGTGCAATATCGCGGGCACCCTGCCGCTGTTCAGCACGCATTTTCCGCGCCGGCCGATCCTGCCGGGCGTGCTGATGCTCGAAAGCATGGCCGCGCTCGCCGCGACGACCGCGGGTGGCCCGTGGCGGCTGCGCTCGGTGCGCGGCCTGCGCTTCCGGCAGTTCGTGGTGCCGGGCGACCAGGTGATCATCACCGTCGAACTGCTCGAACACGCGGGAGACACGAGTCGCTGGAAGGCCGAGGCCCGCGTCGAGGGCAGGCTGGTCGCCTCGGCACGCTCGCTGGAGATGAGCGCGCTCGAACCGGAGGCGCGGACATGACCGAGCGTCGCGTAGTAGTCACCGGAATCGGGCTGATCACGGCGCTGGGCGAAGGCTGGGCGCGCACGTGGGAGGCGATCGTCGAGGGAAGAACGGCGATCGGTCCGCTGCGCGGCTATGACCCCGCGCCGCTGCGGACCCGGCTCGGCGCCGAGATCACCGGCTTCGACCCGACCCGTTTCGTCTCGCGCCGCTCGTTGCGCATGGCCAACCGCGGCGATCAGTTCGCGATCGCCGCCGCGACACTCGCACTCGAGGATGCCGGTCTCGCCGACGCCGAACTCGGCTACCGCACCGGCCTGTTCCTCGGCGGAAACAAGCAGGTGGCGCGACTGGAGCCGTTCACGAAGATCGCCGGGCTGCGCGCCCCGGACGGCGAACTCTCGCTGCGCCGCATCGGCGAAGGTGCCTCGCGGTTCATCTCGCCGCTGGTGTACGTCGAAGCGCTGCAGCCCGCCGGGGTCTTTCACATCTCGCAGAAGTTCGGCATGCGCGGACCGAACGCGTTCTTCGCCGGCACGGCGGAGTCCGGGATCACCGGCATCGGCCGCGGGATGCGTGCGATACGCCGCGGCGAAGCCGACCAGGTCGTGGCAGGCGGCTACGACGACGCGGTCACCTGGTGGTCGATGTCGAAGATGGACGGACTCGGTGTGCTCAGCCCGCGAAACGACCTGTGTGAAAGCGCCTTTCGCCCCTTCGACCGTGACCACAGTGGTTCGGTACTCGGCGAGGGCGGGGCGGTGCTCGTCCTCGAGGAACGCGAGCACGCGATGCGGCGCGGGGCGCGGTGCTACGCGGAGGTCACCGGCATGGGTTCCGGCAACGACGGCACCCGGCTCGCGGCGCCACACCCGCGCGGCAGAGGCCTGGCCAGGGCGATCGGCCGCGCTCTCACCGACGCGGCGGACCAGAACGCACCCGGCTACATCGCCGCCCACGGCTGCGCCACGCCCAAGGGCGATATCAGCGAAACGCGCGCACTGCACGACGCGCTCGGCGACGACGCGTACCGCGCGCAGATCAGCAGCGTCAAACCGCAGACCGGCCACCTGGTCGGCGGCGCGGGGGCGCTGAACGTCGCGGTCGCCGCGCTGGCGCTCGACACCGGTGTCGTTCCGGCGACGCGGAACCTCGAAACACCCGCCGCCGGCTGCGATCTGGACTGGATCCCGGGATCTGCCAGGGAGTCGAGACCGGGGACAGCGCTCGCCTTGGCCCGCGGCCTGCACGGCCAGGCCGTCGCCGTCGCACTACGCAAAGCCGGCTGAAAACCTCAGGAGGACAGAAGAAATGAACGAAGTAGCCACCACGACGCGACGCGTCGTCATCACGGCCGTCGGCGCGGTGACCGCACAGGGAACAGGGGCAGAGGCCCTGTGGGAAGGCGTGCGCGACGGCCGGGTCGCCATCCGGACCGTGCGGGGTCTGCCCCTGGATCGATACCGCACCTCGATCGGCGGACAAGTGCCGGACATGCGCCGGCCGGCCTACGACTACCTGACCGAACTCGGCATCGAGCACCCGGAACCAGCGCTCGACTTCGCCCTGGTCGCGGCCGAGGAGGCCATGGCCGCGGCCGGGATCGCCATCGCAGCTGATCGCTGGGGCGTGGCGTTCGGAACCTGCAATGGCGGGACGTTCAGCGGCGAGCAGGCACTGCACCGGGCCCGCAACGGCTCCTCGATCCACACCGGCGACCGGCATCTGATGCTCGTACCCCCGCACGGCCTGGCCGAGGCACTGAGCGCGGCCTTCGGACTCGCGGGACCGGTCATCTCGGTCAACACCGCGTGCGCGTCGGGTGCCCACGCGATCGCGCACGCCACGGAGGTCATTCGCGCCGGACGCGCCGACGCGATGCTGGTCGGCGGAAGCGACTCCCTCACCGAGTCCGCCTATGCCGGATTCGACAGCGTGGAGGCCCTGTCCGAGCGGCCGTGCGCGCCGTACTCGCGCGACCGCGACGGCCTCTCGCTCGGTGAAGGCAGCGGCATGCTCGTCCTCGTCGAGGAATCGGTCGCCCGTGCCGCGGGCGCTCCCATCCTGGCCGAGGTGATCGGTTACGGCATGTCCGCCGACGGCTATCACCCGACCGCGCCGCATCCGCAGGGCGAGGGTGCCGCGCGCGCCATCCGTGCCGCGCTCGCCGCCGGCGGGCTCGATCCCACCGATGTCGCCTACATCAACGGACACGGAACCGGAACACCGAAAAACGATCCGGCCGAATGCAATGCGGTCCGCGCCGCATTGGGCGACGCTGTCGACAAGGTCGTCCTGAGCAGCTCCAAGTCGATGATCGGGCATCTGCTCGGCGCGGCGGGCGCGGTCGAGGGAATCGTCACGGTGCTGGCGCTGCGCGAGCAGCTCGCGCCGCCCACCGCCGGGTTCACCGCGGTCGACCCGCGCTGCGGACTCGATGCCGCGCCCGGCACGGCACACCCGGCCGATATCGGTGTCGCGCTGTCGAACAACTTCGCGTTCGGCGGCGCCAACGCAACGGTCGCCTTCCGCAGGCCGGGCGAGCTACGCGGAGATCCCCAGCCCGCCGATACCGACTCCGTCGTCGTGACGGGACTCGGTGTGCTCGCTCCGGGCGGGATGAGCGCGGACGAGCTGTGGCAGAGCTTTCGCGCGGGAGACCGCCTCGGCCGCGAGGAGCGCGGCCTGCGGATCGCGCGGCTCGAGGCCGATCTCGATGCGTACACGACGCCGCGCGAACGACGCCGCATGGACCGATTCGGCCGGCTCGCGGTCGCGTCCTGCCGCATGGCGCTCGAGCACGCGGGCTTGGCAGCCGACGAGCGGACCGGCGTCGTCCTCGGTACCGGAATCGGCCCGATGCGCAGCATCGAGGACTTCTTCCTGCCGACCCTGCAGGGCAACCCGGGCAGTCCCGCCGTCTTCCCCAACACCGTCTTCAACGCGGCGGCGGGCCAGGTGGCCATGGTGCTCGGAGCCAAGGGACCGACATCCACCGCGACAGCGGCGCACGCGGCAGGCGCGTCCGCGCTGACCATCGCCTACGACCTGCTGCGCACCGGCAAGGCCGACGCCGTCCTGTGCCCCGCCGTCGACGAACTGACCGATCATGTCATCGACGCCTACCGGGGCGTGCCGCTGTTCGGCGGCCGGACCGGGTGGGATTACCTGCTCGCGGAGGGCAGCGTCACGCTGCTGCTCGAGCGAGCGTCGACCGCGGCCGCCCGTGGGGTCTCGATCCTGGCCGAATTCGGTGGGTACGCCACCACCTCCGATGCGATCGGGATCGGACGCTGGGACCGCTACGGCCACGGCATCGAGCGCGCGATGCGTCATGCTCTGGCCGACGCGCGGATCGACGCTTCTGCGCTCTCGGCGATCTGGACGAATGCCGCTGGACTGCGGGTCGCCGACGGGCCGGAAGCACGTGCCATCGACCGTCTCGGCGTGCCGGACCGGTGCCGCAGACATGCCCCGAAACGGGTTCTCGGCGAACCGATCGGTGCGGGTGCCCAGCTGGCGGCGGCCCTGGCGGCCACGTCCTTCCGGCACGAGCCCGCCGCCGGACCCGTACTGATCAACAGCTCGTCGCTCGGTGGCACGCACACCAGCCTCGTTCTGCATCCACCGGGGCACTGACCTCGAAAGCGACGGAGCCACACCATGCCTCATTCGACGCACCACCTGCGCGGCCACCCCATCGACAAGCCAGTTCGCCGCCGAGTCCTCATCGCGGGCGGCGGCATCGGCGGCTTGGCCGCAGCGCTGGCCTTGCGGCACAAGGGATTCGATCCCGTCGTCTTCGAGCAGGCGCAGGCGCTGCGCGACGGGGGCGCCGGGGTCTACCTGTGGACCAACGGGGTGCTCGCGCTCGACGCGCTCGGCCTCGCCGATCGCATACTGACAACGTCTGCCGCACAGCAGCTCTGCCACTTCCGCACGTGGCGCGGCAAAGTACTGGCCGCCTGGGAGGTGGGCGAGTTCGCCGCACAGTTCGGCAGGCCCGGCGTAGCCGTCGAGCGCTCGGCGTTGCACGCGGCATTGCGGGATGCGCTGGGCGGCAGAGGTATCCATACCGGAGCGCGTGTCGTCGACTTCACGCAGGACGAGCACGGTGTCACGGTGCGGCTCGAGGACGGGCACGTCGAACGCGGCGATCTCCTGATCGGCGCCGACGGCATCCACAGCGCGGTGCGCGCCGGACTGCACGGTGCGCGGCCACCGCGGCACAACGGCTATGTCGCCTGGCGCGGCAAGGCGCAACTGCGGCACCACATGATTCCGCCGGGCAGCTTCGACTCGATGTTCGGTCCCGGAACCCGGTTCGTCTACTACGACGTGGCACCGGGGGTCGTGCACTGGATGTCGGTCGCCAACGGGTCGGCCGCCGACCATCACGACCCGGATGTCCTGCGCATGCTGACCGAACGCCATCGCGGGTGGGCAGCACCCGTCACCGACATCCTGGCGGCGACACCGCCGTCGGGCATCATCCGCGGCGAGGCATTCGACCGAAAGCCGGACCGCCGGTGGGGCATCGGCCGGGTCACCCTGCTCGGGGACGCGGCACATCCCATGACATTCAACATCGGCCAGGGCGCATGCCAAGCCGTGGAAGATGCCGTGGAACTGGCCGAGTGTCTCGCCGCCGCACCGGCCGATCCGGTATCCGCGCTACGCGCGTACGAGAAAGAACGCCGGCCCCGCACCGCGCGCATGCAGCGGGCCGCCCGGTGGCTCGGGCGCATGGCGGCGGTGGAGCATCCCGCTCTGGTTCGAATGCGAGAAGTCTTCATGCGCTCGGCCTATCCGACATTCCTCTTCACGGCCGAGCAGAAACACATGTCCTATGCCCAACGCTGGACCATCTGAAACGAGACAACGATGAAGGCAATTTTCTACCGCGGCTTCGGCGATGCGGACGTCATGGAATACGGCGAACTGCCCGAGCCGAAGATGGGTCCCTCCTCGGTACTCGTCCGGGTCAAGGCGGCGGCGGTGAACCCGCTCGATTGGAAGGCCCGCGAAGGCCTGTACGACAGCTTGATGGACGCGGTATTTCCGGTGGTTCCGGGAATCGACTTCTCCGGTGTCGTCGAGCGCGTCGGATTCGGTGTTCGCGATCTCGCACCGGGCGACGAAGTGATGGGATGTGTACCGAACGACGAGTACCTCTCGCGCGGAACCGTCGCCGAACTGACCTCGGCCCCCGCGCGCTGCGTGATCCGGAAACCCTCGGTGTTGAGCTGGACCGAGGCAGCCGCGTTCCCACTGGTCGGGTTGTCCGCGTATCAGAGCGTGAGCCATCTCGCCGTGCGCGACGGTGAAGTCCTCCTGGTGCACGGAGCGGCAGGCGGCGTTGGTTCGATGGCGGTCCAATACGCGGTCCACCTGGGGGCCCGTGTCATCGGGACGGCTAGCGAACACAACCACGACTTCCTCCGTTCGCTGGGAGCCGAGCCGGTCGGCTACCGCCGCGGGCTGGCGGAATCGGTCGCCGCTCTCGCTCCCGGTGGTGTCGACGCCGTGCTCGACGCCGCCGGTAAGCGGACGCTGCGCACCGTCGCACCACTGCTGAAAGCGGGCGGGCGGCTGGCATCGGTCGCCGATCCCGCGGTGCGCTCGGCCGGCGGCACCTACGTCTTCGTCCGGCCGATCGCGGAAGATCTACAGAGAATTGCCGAGCTCGCCGAGAAGGGAACGATGCGCTCGCAGATATCGGCCGTCTACCCACTCGAGCAAGCGGTCGACGCTTTTCGCGAGAGCCAAGCCGGTCATGCCCGCGGCAAGATCGTCGTTGCGGTCGGATGTAGCCGACGTTGAATCGTCACACCCGGAACCGGCTTGGAGCGGACCAGTTTCGGTGGGAGCGCGAGCCGGAACACCCTCGCCCACGTGGAACCGAACCGCCGGAAGAATCCGCCCGTCTGGTAAGGAACTCCGTGCCTTTCGAACACCGCCCTGACCTCTCCCGACATTTCCGGATACCGATGGGCGGGAATGTCGGGGAACAAGTGATGCTCGATATGGTGTGAGAGGTGTCCGGACATGATGTGGAACAACTTGCCGCCGTCGATGTTGCCGGAACCCAGCATCTGCCGCACGTACCACTCGCCACGAGTCTCGTTCGCGGTCTCCGCATCGGTGAACGTCTGTGTACCGGTGGGGAAATGACCGCAGAGGATGATCGAGTACGTCCAGACATTGCGGACTACGTTGGCAATGGCGTTGCCGCACAATGTCTTGACGAACAGGGGGCCCGTCAGCGCGGGAAAGACCAGGTAGTCCTTGAGTACTTGCCGTCCTGCCTTGCGCAAAGTCCCCTTGATCAGCGGCTTGACCTCACTCCAGTCACGATCGCCCTTGGCGATGTTCTCGGGTTCGAGATCGTATACCGCCAGCGCCCACTCGAAGAACACCATGATCAGGAACGACATCATCGGTCCCGCGAGATGCGCGGGCTTCCATTCCTGGTCCTCGTCCATACGGTAGAGGCCGTAACCGAGATCGCGGTCACGCCCGACGATGTTGGTGTACGTGTGATGCTTGAAGTTGTGCGAGTGTTTCCACTGATCGCCCGCGCACGCCATGTCGAATTCGAAGTCACGGGAATTCACCCCGGGCTCACGCATCCAGTCGTATTGGCCGTGCAGGACGTTGTGGCCTACTTCCATGTTGTCCAAGATCTTCGACACGCTGAGCGCGCCGACCGCGGCCAACCAGAACGGCCGCCGGGAACCGAGATACATCAGTCCGCGGCCGGCGACCTCGAAGCCACGCTGCACCTTGATGATCCTGTAGATGTGCGCGCGGTCCTTCTCGCCGAGATCTGCGACGAACCGGGCGCGCACCGCATCCAGCTCGCGCCCCAGCTCCTCGACCTGCTCCGCGGTGAGTACCACCTGGGTGCCTGCTTCTTCGGACCGCCGGCGCCACACCGGCAAACTCGACAGGGACACGTCCAACTCCTTGATCTGTGCGGTCAGAGATCGATTACTACGTCGCCCACCGGAGCCGAAATGCACAGCTGGATAGGCTGATCGGGTTCGTCGGCGGTGTCGCCGGTGTGCAGGTTTCGCGTGCACCCGGACTTCTTGATCGAGACACAGGAGAAACAAATCCCCATGCGGCATCCGTGTTCGGGAGCGAGGCCGACCGCTTCGGCTTGGTCGAGCAGGCTGGCGCCGGAGTTGTCGGTGGTCACCCCACTCGCCGCGAACGAGACCCTGCCGGTCGCTTCGTCTTCGATGGCGACCACCGGAGGCGTGAAAACCTCTGCGTACAAGTTCGTTTCGGATCCCAGTTCGCGATAGAGCGCACGGACGGCGTCCAGGAGCGTGGTGGGGCCGCAGACGAATGTCGCTGCCTGTCGATGCCACGGCGCGACAGTCCGGAGATGCTCGATTCCGAAGTGCCCGGACAGATCCGCGTTGTAATCCTGCGCGGTGTAGGCGAATGTGACGTGAAAAGTGTTGTTGCGTGCCGCGATTGCGGCGAGCTCGGTCCGGTAGGGCACATCACTCTCGGTGTCGGCATAGTGCAGGAACGCGACCGCACCGGTGTATCCCTCGTCGTCGAGTGTCCGCAGCATCGACAGCACCGGCGTGATGCCGCTGCCCCCGCTGATCAGCACAATGTTGTCCGGCCGCGACGTCGGCAGCCGGAAGGTGCCCGCGGCTTGCGACAAGGCAACGACGAGGCCGGGCCGTGCCTCGGCATACAAGTACTGCGACACCAGACCTTGCGGATGACGCTTGATGGTCAATTCGACGCGGCCGTCATCGCGATACCGCGAGGATGCCGGGGAGTAACACCTGGTGTGCCGCACGCCGTTGACGACGACGCCGACCTGGACGAACTGGCCCGCGTCGAATCCCTCCCATTGCCAGGTCGGCCGAAGGATGAGCGTGACAGTTTCGCGGGTCTGACGGTGCACGTCGACAACCTCTGCGCGCAAGTCGCGCACCGACGCCATGGGATTGACGAGCTCCAGGTACCGGTCCAGATGGTGCGGCGTCGCCATTGCGTCCACGAGGGACATTAGCGTGCGCACAGATCGCAATCGACGCGGTATTCGCCTCATCGCGGTGGGCTGATCGTTCACGTCCGCACTCCTTGTGCGCTGGAGCTTCAGGGAAATCCAGTGTGGGCCGGAAGAGCCGCGCCCCTCTTCCGCAACAGGGATGAACCATCTCCCCCAGGGGGTGGGCTGCTCGATACCTCACCGCGGTCTCGGTGTGTTGGGATCAGCCCGCGGGGTGATGCTTCCGCCGACGAGTATCTGTGCACGCGCAAATATCGGCCGTCCACTCGAGGATTCTGTCGATGCATTTCGGGACAGCCGATCCGGTCATGCCCGCGGCAAGATCGTCGTGTCGGTCGGCGCCTATTCGATTGCGTCGTAAACCACTTCGGTAGTTCACGAGATTAACTACATCCATTCATCAACACCCCGTAGGTGTCGCCATTCCACCCCTGAGGGTGATGCGATCCAACGTCCGCAGATGGACGATAGAAGTACAGCGATGCTCCGCTCGAAAGGCAGAATTCCAGTGCCAACCCCGAACGAACCGGCCGAAGCCGACGCCGTCGGACAAACCGCTCCGCCGACCAGTCGGGCATCGCTGGCCAACCACGTAATGCAATTCGGCGGCACCCGTGATCGGCGACCTTCGGGCGCACGCCTGAGGGGTGAGACGAATGGGTGATCTACACGCACCGCTTCGCGCGGTCACGCGGCCGTGCCTCCTGATCGTCCTCGGTGGATTCACCATTATGGGTGGACTCACCCCGGATATCGAGGCACACGCAGCTCCGGCTTCGGCAGCATTCACGACCTACCGCACCGAGATCGCGCGACAGGACCCCGGCCCGGTCACCCCTGGGCCGGTCAATCCCGCGCCGAACAACCCTGGAGCGGTCATTCCTGGCACGAGCAATCCTGGGTCGGACCAGACAGGCGGTGGGACGCACAATCCTGGCTTAGGCGGCGGTTTGACGGCCGATCCCGGCGGCGGCGGTGGGTCCGGTGGCGGTGGCGGCGGAACAGGTGGCGGCGGCAACCCCGGCGGCAACCCCGGCGGCGGGACGGGCGGCGGCAACCCTGGCGGTGGCGGCGGGACCGACACTCCTGGCGGCGGAACCGGCGGCGGAGGCGGCTGGGGCGGGGGCGGCGGCGGAGGCGGCGGGGGCGGAACCGGTGGCGGGGGCGGCGGGAGCGACGGCGGTGGCGGTGGGACCGGCGGCGGCGGTGGCGGTGGGACCGGCGGCGGCGGTGGCGGTGGGACCGGCGGCGGCAACCCCGGCAACGGCGGTGACGGGCTCGACAACCCTGACTGGGGCGGTGGGACGGACAACCCTGATGTCGACATCCCTGACGTCAACGTCCCTAAGAACGACCCCAAGACCAACATCCCCGACGTCAACATCCCCAAGAACGACCCCAAGACCAACATCCCCGACGTCAACATCCCCAAGAACGACCCCAAGACCAACATCCCCGACGTCAACATCCCCAAGAACGACCCCAAGACCCCCGCGGTCGAGCCACACGCTGACCCGCCCAGCGGCGGGACTCCCCGAAACGGCGGCGGGCCGGACAATCGCAGCGGCGGCGGAAGCCCGGCCGGCGGGGCAAACGATGCCGGCGGGCCGCAGCAGGACCGGCCGCACCAGCAGCAGCCCGGGGGCCAGCCGCACCACCCCCAGACCCCACATCAGCGCGAACCTGTCGAGCTCGCACTGATTCCCGCGCTGGTCCCGCCGGGCTACGAGGTGCCCGCGCCGACCGAGGAGGCCGCTGGGTTCGAGCTCACCGTGCCGGCCGTGGCCCAGGGTGAAAACATTTCCGGAATGGGCTACGGCTGTCCGGCCGGAGCCGAGGTGGATGTGGCCATCGGCGGCGTACCGGCCGGGACGACCGTCGCCGATGATCGCGGCGCGTTCCAATCCACGTTGGATATGGGAACGGTCCTTCCGGTCGGCCGCTACGAGGTCACCGCGGCCTGCGGACCGGTACTCGCCGCGGCGCTGGATGTCGTGCTCGCCAGCAATGTCGACGCCGCGACTTCCACGCTGACCGTGATCATGTTCTTCCTGCTTATCGGAGTTTTCGTCTATGTACGGCGGCTGCTGAGCCCGCCGCCACGACCAGAGGAGCGATAGTGAAAACAATCGGAATACTCATCGCGCTGGTCGTTTTCAGCGTATTCGCGCCCGGATCGGCGCACGCGGCGGCGCAGGATTCCGTCGGTATGGCGGTCAGTATCGACGGCCGGGAAATCGCCGCGGCGACCGAGACCGATCCGATTCGCTTGGACCCCAACGGTTCCGCGGAAGTGGAGGTGAGTATCACCAATGAGGGCAACGAGCCGGTCACCGTCCGGCGCATCGATCTGTCCGGCCAGGTGGTAGGTCTCACGTTCTACTCGTTCAGCACGTCGGTGAATCGGACCGTGTTGCCGAACTCGACAGAGCGACTGAGCTATTCGCTCGACCTGTCCGGGTTGTCCGAGCAGGCGACCGGATTGATCAGCGGATCGGTGACCGCATACGACGCCGACGACAATGTCCTGGCCGGTGCGAAAACCGTCACCGATGTGCGTGGCTCGCTGAATTCGGTCTACGGCCTGTTCGGTCTGGCGCTGTTGATCCTCACGCTGTTGGCGATCGCCGACGCGGCGCTGACCGTCGCCAGGCACCGGATGCCGCCCAACCGCTGGCAGCGCGGCATGCGCCTGCTCGCGCCGGGACTCGGTATCGGACTGGTGCTGGTGTTCTCGCTGTCGGCATTGCGCGTCTGGGTGCCCAGCGGTGAACGATGGCTGATCATCGCGCTGCTGTTCGCCGGTGGGTTCTTCGTACTCGGCTACCTCACCCCGACACCGACGACCGCTGAAGAGGAAGCTGCCGAGCTGGAGGAGGAAGAGGCCGCGCTCGCGGAGCTCGAGGAAGAGGAAAGCGAGAAGCGGACCGTGCCGCTGGATACCGAGGCGGCGAGCCGATGACCCCCGACCCGAGAACCACCGACGCGAACACCGCCGAAGCGAAGACCGCCGAGATCGACCCGGTCGCCGCGGCACTACCCGCCTACGAGATCGGGGGCCAGTTGGGCAAGGGCGGCTGGGGTGTCGTCCTGTCCGGCCGGCATCGCGGGCTCGACCGCCCCGTCGCCATCAAGCAACTCCCCCCGGCGTTCGCGGCCGACCCGATCGTGCGGCGGCGATTCGTCTCCGAGGGCAGGCTGCTCGCCTCGCTGGACCATCCGCACGTCGTTCCGGTTTACGACTATGTGGAAACCGAGGAGATGTGCCTGCTGGTCATGGAGCTGTTGCCGGGCGGAACCGTGTGGAGCCGATTCACCGGCGAGGGGTTCGACGCGCCGTCGGCGGTCGCGGTCGCGCTGTCGTGCGCGGCGGGGCTCGAGGCCGCGCACGTCCACGGCATCCTGCACCGCGACGTCAAACCGGAGAACCTGATGTTCGCCGCCTCCGGCGCGCTCAAAGTGACCGATTTCGGCATCGCGAAAGTGGTCGGCGGCGACGAGACCATGGCCACCAAGACCGGCGAGGTGATCGGCACGCCGTCCTACATCGCCCCCGAACAGGCCCGCGGTGGGGAGCTGACCCCGGCGACCGACGTCTACGCGCTGGCGACGATGCTCTACGAATTGCTCTCCGGCTGCCTGCCCTTCCCCGCCGGTCAGGATGCGCTCGCGACGCTGTTCATGCACGCGTTCGACGACCCGACGCCGTTGGGTGAGGCCGCACCGAACATCCCGGAGCACCTCGCGGAGGTGATCATGCGCGGTCTGGCCACCGATCCGGCGCAGCGGTATCCGACCGCCGAAGCGTTCGGGGTCGCCCTCGCCGAGGCGTCCACCGAGCCGTGGGGGCCGGGGTGGCTATCGGCCCAGGGCATCCCGGTGATGGGTGCGGAGACGATCGCCGCCGCGGCCCGCACGACCGGCCCGATCTCACCGACCGTCATCGACCGCGCGGCCGCGCGGCCGACCACGCCCACGGTGCGACCAGTACCGGGCCAGCGTGCGCAGGGCGTGCGCCTCAACGATGTGGACGAAGCCGACCTGGTTCCGGTCAAAGAGGTGATCAAGTTGCCCTCGCCACGGATACCACTGCTCATCGCGGCGGGCCTGGCACTGATGGCGCTCGCCGTCGCGTTGATCGGCGTCGGCTCGCCGAGCACCGGCGGAACACTCCCACCGGGAGCCGCCACCGTCGGCGGCGTCGACCCCGCCTCCGGCGAAACGATCCCGGTCGACCTGAACCAACCGGTGGTCGTCACCGCGGTCGGGCCATCGGCCGCCGCCACGGCCGAGCTACGGCTGAAAGTGCTGGGAGCCATGGTCGCCAAGGAGAGCGCGCCGATGGTCCCGGAGCCCGGCCGCAGCGTGGCCACGCTGCCCGCGCTGGGCGGGCAGCACCTGGTCGCAGGCGACGTGACCGGTGAACTGACGGTGACCGAACCGGGCGCGCCGACGAGCACGTCGAGCTTCCCGGTCAAGACGGCGCAGCCCGCGCTACCCACCGCCGCCGCGGTCGGCGTCGGGGCGCTCATCCTGTTCGCGGTCGCGTATCTGGAGTCGTTCCTGCGCTCGCTACGCCACCGTCGGCGTCGGGTATCCGGCGGTATCGGCGTTCCCGTGAGCGCGGGTGTGCTCGCGATCGGCGTGGTCGGCGCCGCGTGGATTCTGTTCGGCAGTGCGCCGACGATCGCGACGGTGGTCACCGCGGCCGTGGTCGGGATGCTGGCCGGCGTCGCGGCGGCCATCGGCGCCTGGCGCATCGGACAGCGGCGACGTTATCGCCGCACAGAGCAGATCAAGGAGCAGGCTCGGATTCGAAGTCGCGTTCGCTGACGATGCCGCTGTTCATGGCTCGCTCGACGAGTTTGGCCCGCTTCTGATTCTGTGGCAGGTCCTCGACACCGAACTTTCCGAACAGCGCGCGCAGATGGGTCTTCACCGTCTCGGTGCTCACGAACAGTTCCGTGGCGATCTGCTGATTCGATGCCGGGGTGGCATAGGTGGCGTTGTGCTGGAACGGCCTGCACAACGCGACCAGCACCGCCCTCTGCGCCTCCGTCAGCGAGCGCCGCGTCGGCAGGCCGATGGCGTCCCTGGCCTGGGTTTTCGCACAGCTCGCCCGGCGGCCGTGGTCCAGATAGGACAGCACCGTGTTGCCGATCTGGATGCTGTCACCGGTTTGCAGTCGATGCCGCCCGGCGAGACGTTCGCCGTTGACATAGGTGCCGTTACGGGACAGCCCGTCGTCGACGATGGTCCACTGTCCGGCGATCCGCTCCACCGTCGCGTGCAGCCGCGACACCTGACCATCGGCGGGCAGGGTGATGTCGGCCAGCGATGATCGCCCGACCGTTATCCGCGGCACCTCGGCAGACAGGGTCAACGCCCGGCGATGCCCTTGATCGTCGACATATGTGAGGCGCGGCTCGGTGAAATTCGAAGTCACGGCCAATCCCCCTCGGTGGGTGGAGCGGGGCCCGGACTCTCATCATTCTAGTGCCTCCCTCAAGTCCCCTGTTGCGTGCGCGGGCGCCACACCCACTTGTCTGGGACCTCGAGTCTCATATAACGTGCAACCTGCGCCACACAAAGGAGACATCGCCGATGCTGTCGACAGCCGCCAAGAACACCGCAACCGATCCCGAGTACCACGAGATCCTGCGCAATCTGTCCGAAGGCTCGGTGAACCGGCACTTCGATCCCTATGTCGACATCGACTGGGAATCGCCCGAGTTCGCCGTCCACTCCGACGATCCGCGCTGGATCATGCCCGACGAGGACCCGCTGGGCCGTCACCCCTGGTACAAGGCGCAGCCGGTCGAGAAGCAGATCGCCATGGGCATGTGGCGTCAGGCCGGGATCGCCAAGGTCGGCCTGGATTTCGAGCAGCTGCTGATCCGTGGGCTGATGCAGTATCTGGTCTCGGTACCCAACGGCGATCCGGAGTTCCGCTACGTCACCCATGAGGCTGCCGAAGAGTGCAACCACACGATGATGTTCCAGGAGATGATCAACCGGATCGGCTACCGCGATGTGATCGGCATGGGCTCGATCGACCGCAAGCTGACGATGGCCATCTGGCCCGCGGTGAAGTACTTCCCGGAGCTGTTCTTCACGCTGATCCTCGGCGGCGAGGAGCCGATCGACCACCTGCAGAAGTCGCTGCTGCGCGCCGGCGTCGACCTGCATCCGATGGTGCAACGCGTGATGCAGATCCATGTGGCCGAGGAAGCCCGCCACATCTCCTTCGCCCACGAATACCTGCGGCGCAATGTGCCCGGCATGAACCCGATCATGAAATCGGTTCTGTCCGTTGCCTTCCCGATCGCCATGCGGGTGATGCTCGACATGATCATGACCCCACCCAAGGAGTTCGTGGAGAAGTTCGGCATCCCGGACGAGGTCATGCGCGAGGCTTACTGGAGCGGCCCGGAATCGCAGACCACGATGCGCAATATCTTCGGTGACGTGCGCGCCCTCGCCACCAACAGCGGCCTGATGAACCCGATCTCGAAGCTCACCTGGCGCCTGCTCGGCATCGACGGCCCGGTCACCCGGTACCGCAGCGAGCCGGCCCGCAAGGCCGCCTGAGGTCAGCGGCGACGGCTCACCGGACTTCCGCTTTTCGCCGCTGACCTGCGGCAGAACTCCGGAGAAGTTCCTCCCGCCAGACCGGAAGCCCGACTGTACACAGCGATGTACAGTGAGATATGGCCGATTATGAGACTGTGCCGTTGACCGAGTTGCGGGGTCAGCTCGGTAGTGTTTTCGACGGGGTGTCCGCCAGCGGGCGGCCGGTGATCGTGACGCGGGAGGGGAAGGAATTGGTCGCGGTGGTACCTGCTGAGGTGTTGCGCCACGGGGCATTGCCCCCCGCGTACTTCAACGATGATCTGCGCGAGCAGATCCTGGGTGGTCTCGACGACCGGATCAAGCGGCACTCCGCGGACGAGATCGCCGACGCGGAAGCCAAACTGGACAAACTGATGAGCGCGCTGGACGGTACAGGCGCCACCCGGTGAGCGTCGCCGACCACACCGCATTGACCTCGCTCGCCCTCTCTCCCCTGTTCGGGCAGGTGATCATGCGGCAGTTCACCCAGCAGCGCCGGATCATGGTGGTGCCGACGGTGAGCTTGATGGCGGCGATGCGCGCCGTCGACAACATCGACGAGCTCGGGCGCCTGCTCGACAATCGCGTCGCCGTGCGCTGGGCCGAACTGGACGCGGCGACGGCGATCCGCATCGGCACCACCGTGCCGATGGCCGACGACCACACCGAATGGCCGCTCGTCGCACCCGTCGTCTTCACCGCCCAGCATCTCGATATGCCGGTACTCACCGCCAAACCCGAGTTGTATCGCGGCTACAAGGTGCAGATCGCCCCGATGCCCTGAGTCCAGGGGCAGTGATCGCGGACACACATCGGGTCCGATACGGTGCACCGGTGACCGGTGACCGCGCGGTATTCCACCGGCCGGCAACAGAGCTGACGATTTACCCAGGGAAATCTTCGGTGGTCAGCTGCGACAGCCTGGTAGACGACCTGAACTGGCTACATGTGAACAACCGCGACACCGAGACAGTCACCTTCGATGACCTGCGCCGCTACATGAACGGACTCATCGGACAGGAGGCCGAGCACGGCCAGCCGTCGCTAGCAGCTCCTCCTTGCTCGTGCAGGTTGTGTGTTCCGTCATCGTCAAGGTCGCAAACCAGCAGATCCTGCGGCCGACTGGTTGACACCCCTGTTGTTGCGTGTCGGGCTCGATTGTGGCTAGGCTTCGTCCCGCTGTCTTGATGAGGGGGGCTCGCGTGTCAAATGATTCTGGTACGCCCGGAACAGATTTCGCGATGGTTCCAGACGAGGTGACCGATGCGGGTGCGTACGTCGAGCAATTAGCCGATTCGCTGATCAACGGGCTCAATTCGCTTGACCGTGAGATATCGAGCGTCCTTGACCAATGGAGCGGCGCGGCGGCAGACGCATTCGGTAATGGCTGGACCGAAACCAAGGAGGGTGCCGCCACTGTATTGAACGCTCTCACGGCCATGGGCGAACTTCTCGGCGTCGCAAGCAAAACAATGACCCACCGAGACATCTCCAACGCCGCCAACCTGCAGTCTTTAGACCTACCGGAACTGAATATGTGATGGCCGACAACTTCCGGGACTTCACGTTCGATATCGATGAGTTGGACCAGCTCGTGACCCGCGCCAATGGATTCATTGGGTTCCTCACCGAAAGTCTCGACGGACTCAACCATCGAATCGCCACCATCCAACAAACCTGGCAGGGAGCTGCTGCCACCGCCCAGGAGGAAGCCTACAGAGAATGGGCAATCGGGGCAGCCGCAGTGGTTGAGGGAATCACGGAGATGTACACCGCCGCCGTCACCGCCCGCGACGCCTACAGCGCGGCAGCGGAAATCAATTTGAGAATGAGCGGCGGCTGAACTCAGTGGGCTCAATCTCCCCGCAGTCCTATGAGAGCGCGGCCAAGGAATGCTACGACCTCTCGGAGAAATTCCAAACCGTCTACAATTCGCTGCAAACCGTCCTTTTAGAAACCAGCGCGATGGCCGGTGGCTACCAGGCAGTCAAGACGTGGTCGAAAGCATACGACGACCGCGCCGCCGCAGTGACGCTGGTGGCGACCAGCTTCGCGCAGGCATTGCAGCACTTCGGCGACATATTGACCGCGTCTGGCTACAACTGGAAGTGCGCGGAGTACAAAGCCAACCGCGACCCCAACAAGGGTGCGCCACCATCGTTGCCCAGCGGTTTCCCCTCGGAACTACCCTACGGCCCGGGCATAGTTAACGGTGTCGCGTCGTCGGGGACTTACAGTCGCGGACTCGAGACGGACTGGACCGAACTGCAGGACAAGGTCACCGCGCTTGTCTCTGGCGGCGAAGTCCCGGACGGGGACACCGACAAGCTGGCGCGCGCCGCATCCGCATGGAAGACCTTCGCTCAATCAGACCCCGTGTACGGCGGCAAGGGACGACTGTTAGTGGTCGCCTCCGGGCTGGAGCGTGGCTACGGATCCGACACCCCGAAAGACATCCCGAACCTCGTGGGCCACCTTCGAACGCTCGCTATCAGTATCGGCGACATCGAAGCCGCTGCCCGCGACATAGCGACCGCAGTCGACGCCCACAAGGTTGCTTTGACCACGATGCGCTCGGACATGAACACTCAGTTCGCCATGGTGGTGGTTGTCACCGCCATTCAGATCGGGACTTCGATGGTGCAGGTCAAAGAGCCACCAACGAAGCAAAAGAAACCGAATGAGCAAAAAACACCCAGCGAACGCCAAGAAGAGATCGACTTCCTGGACCAGGCCGCCGGGGCTTTGGCCGGGCCTGCCAACACATTCCTCACCGCGCTCGGCGGCTTCACCTTCACCGCAGCTGCGCTGACAATAGGCGGGTTGGCGACGATTGCAGCGCTGACGGTCGAACTCGACCCAATGAACAGCAATGGCGCGGGCCCGTCTCCGAACACAACGCTCCAGGCAGCTCTTGATAGTTCTCCGTCGATCACCAAAGGTAACATCACCATCGACAATGGGCCACCAAACGGCTATATTGTCAAGCGAGACCCCAACGGGACAATTACGAACTACGTGCAGTTCGACGAGAATGGTCGAGGTATAAAGCGCGTCGACCTTACGGGACGAGAACATGCGGGCGTCCCAACGCCACACGTAGTTGAAATGGAGCACGACGTTGCACCAAACGGCAAAGTATACGTGCGAGAACGGAAGGATGTCCGACCCGCAAGACCCGACGAAATACCATAGGAGCTCTGATTAGCATCAACGAAACTGGCGGTAATTCACCGTTCCTACATGCGCTTTCCCCGGATTGGGAGAAGCGTAAGGATTCCTGCACTGCCCTCGGACAACTCCTGCCTGCGCCAGATGCCTTCGTGACACTTACCAAAATGCTCGATGACCCGGACACAGCCGTCGAACAAGAGGCTGCCGAGGCACTCGCTAGATTCGGTGGCACCGACGGACTGCTGGCAGTATTGGAGGTGCTCGGACGACGGGCTGAAGATGGCGATTCCGACTACATCGCATATCGACTGAGAGAGCTGCATATATTCGAACAACTTCCCATATTGCAGTTGTCCAGGAAGGCGCTGGAAATGAGCTCATCGCCGTACGCCCGCGATGGATTAAAGCAGTTGGAGAGCCTATTGGATTCGTACAATAAATAGCACCTGCAACCAGCATTTCGCGCCTTCCTGCCGTCACCGGCCCACATACCGAGGATGTCGCGGCGGCCCTCGACAGCGACCGCCAACGCCACATAGATCGGCCGGCCACCAAGGACGGCTATAAGGTGCAGATCGCCCCGATGCCCTGAGTCCAGGGGCAGTGATCGCGGACACACATCGGGTCCGATACGGTGCACCGGTGACCGATGGCCGCGCGGGTGATGCGCGGTATTCCACCGGCCGGCAACAGAGCTGACGATTCTCACCCAGGGAAAGCTGTACCAGGAACACTCGAGGAGAGCTGGTTATGCATCATCTGAGTTTCATGCGTCGCTTCACCACCGCGGTGGCCGCCACGTCGGCCGCCGTCGCCGTCGTCTTCGCCGCCCCAGCGGGCGCGGAACCGGCCACCGAGACCACGGTCGACGTGGCCGCGGCCGTCGCGCAGCTGCGCACCACCGTGGCGGACAACCCGGGCGCGCTCGCCGCGCTCGACAAACTCGTCGACAAGGGCACGATCGACGTGGCGTTGCCCGCGCAGCCGTTCCAGATCCCCGCCACCTCCGACATCGGCCAGAACGGCGGCGGCGCAGGTGTTTACGGTTCGGGCATCGCGCTCGACATCAACGGCTTCCGGCTCGGCTTCTTCGGCGGACCCGGCACCATCTCGCCCAACCAGACCGGCGCCAAGCTCGAGGTCATCTGGCTGAACCTGTCCACCGGGCAGAGCGGCACCTCGATCCTGGCCGAGCACCAGGACGTGCCGGTCGACACGACGATCCGCACCGCTTCGCTGAACACCGGCGGCGGCCTGGTCGTCGCGGCGGTGTACGGCAACCTGTGGCACCGCTGGTCCGTTCCGGTCGACGAGGCACACCCGGACGGGTACGCCTACAAGCTCGGCACCATCCAGCAGCCGTCTTTCGGCGCTGTCACGCGGTAGTTTCCCGCTCGCGCACGCACCCCGGAATCACGGTTCCGGGGTGCGTCGGCGTTTCGCACCTGCAAGCTTGCAGCGCAACAGGTTCGGTGTGGCGTAGGTTTGCCGCGTGGATCTGGTCGACCGACTCGAAGAACTGGAACGGCGGGTTGCCGCCTTGGAGCAGTCCGGAGGTGGCGACGCGCAGCTGCCGTGGGCCGTCGCGCGGCTGCGCAAAGAATTCGACGACGCCGGGGTGCGCAACGGCGGCGTGCTGCTGGCCGGGGCGCTGCAACTGCCGACCGGTGAAAGACTGGACTGGCAGGCACAATTCGCCACCGACGCCATCGTCGGCGACGTCTGGACCATCGAGGCCGCCAACTGCCTCGCCGTCCTGGCGAATCCGGTGCGGCTGCGGTTGCTGCGCGAGATCGTCTACGGTCGCCGCACCGCCGCCGATCTCGCCGCCATCGAGGAACTGGGCACCTCGGCCGAGATCTACCAGCATCTGCGGCAGCTGGCCGCGGTCGGCTGGCTGCAGACCGCGGGGCTCGGCCGTTTCGAGGTGCCGGAGGGCAGGCTCGTCCCCTTGCTCGCGGCCTTGGCGAGCGCGCAGCGCTGATCGAGAAATGTCCCAATTGCCCGTTTAGATTACTGTGATGCAGGGCACATCGACTGCTACCGTGAGCATCCAGAGACCGATGCTGTGGAGGTAGCCGAGTGAACGTGAGCCATCTGCTCGAAACTGTGAAGGCGCTCGGAGTGCTGCGGTCACGCGGCGTCACCGACCCGACGAAGCCGGTCGAGACCCTGCGGACGATGAAGGAATCCAAGATCTACGGCCCGCAGGCCACCCTCGTCCGCCACTCCGCCCGGGTCGCGCCCGATCAGGTCGCGCTGGCCGACGAGCGCGGCGAGCTGACCTACCGGGAACTCGACGAGCAGTCGACGGCGATCGCGCGCGGCCTGCACGACGCGGGCATCGGCGAGGGCATGGTGATCGCGGTGCTGGCCCGCGACCACCGCGGGCTCATCATGTCGATGATCGCCGCGGGCAAGCTGGGCGCGCGGATCGCGCTGATGAACACCGGCTTCGCCAAACCGCAGTTCGCCGAGGTGTGCGAGCGCGAGCAGGTCCGTGCCGTGCTGCACGACAGCGAGTTCATCGGCCTCCTCGACGCGCTGCCCGCCGACTTGCCGCGCTTCCTGACCTGGGTCGACGAGGGCGCCCAGCTACCCGAGGGCGCCGCCACCTTCGACGACCTCATCGCGGGCAACTCCACCGAGCCGTTGCCCGCGCCGAGCAAGCCGGGTGGCTTCATCATCCTCACCAGCGGCACGACCGGCCTGCCCAAGGGCGCGCCGCGCACCAAGGTGACGCCGATGGCGACCGCGCAGTTCGTCGACCGGGTGCCCTTCCCCAAGCGTGGCGTCATGATGATCGTCTCGCCGATCTTCCACAGCACGGGTCTCGGTACCTGGCTGGTCGGCACCATCCTGGCGAACAAGATCGTCATGCGCCGCCGCTTCGATGCCGAGGCCACCCTCGCCGCGATCGCCGAGCACAAGGTCGAGATGCTCGTGTGCGTGCCGACGATGCTGCACCGGCTGACCGAACTGCCCCCCGAGGTCCGCGCCAAGTACGACACCTCCTCGCTGAAGGTGATCCTGTTCGCCGGGTCGGCGCTCTCGCCCGAGCTGTGCATCCGCGCCACCGAGGCGTTCGGGCCGGTCCTCTACAACCTCTACGGGTCGACCGAGGTGGCCATCGCGACCATCGCGAACCCGGCCGAGCTGGCCGAGGCACCGGGTACCTGCGGCCGCTCGCCGATCACCTGCGAGGTCCGTCTCTACGACGAGAACGATCAGCGGGTCACGACGCCGGAGACCGCGGGCCGGATCTTCGTGCGCAGCGGCGCGCCCTTCGAGGGCTACACCGACGGCCGGAACAAGCAGATCATCGACGGTTTCATGTCCAGCGGCGACCTCGGACACCTCACCAAGAGCGGGCTGCTCATGGTCGACGGCCGCGACGACGACATGATCGTCTCCGGCGGCGAGAACGTCTTCCCGCAGGAGGTGGAGAACCTGCTGGTGGAGCGGCCCGACGTGTTCGACGTCGCGGTGGTCGGCGTCGACGACGTGGAGTTCGGGAAGCGGCTGCGCGCCTTCGTCGTCCTCGAAGAGGGCCACAACACCGACGCCGCCGCGATCCAGGCGCACGTCAAGGAGAATCTGGCCCGCTACAAGGTGCCGCGCGAGGTGGTCTTCGTCGACGAACTCCCCCGCAACGCGACCGGCAAGATCTTGCGGCGGGTCCTCATCGATTATGAGGTGTCACAGTGAGGTCGGAGGCCTGAGAGACAGAGCACAACCGGCCCGGGATGCTTGCTACTGTTAGCACCAGCACTGGATCTCGATGACGCGGTCCGGCCCCACGGGTGTTCGTCGTGGGATCGGTCTGCCGGAAGGCTGTTCGATGTCTCTGTCTCTGCCCGCGCTCGGTGGAACCGCCCGGCGCGCCGGTGATTTCGCGCTCGGCGTCAAAGTGATGATGGATCGCAAGCTGTTCAATCCGCTGCGCCTCGATCACGCCGCCCGCTCGTTCCGCAATGTCTCCAAGTTCGGCCCGTTCGCCGGCGTGGTCATGCACGCCGCGCAGACGCGGCCGGACGCGGGCGCCATCGTCGACGAGCGCGGTGAGCTCACCTTCGGCAAGCTCGACGAGCAGTCCAATGCCCTGGCCCGTGGGCTGCGGGCGAGCGGGATCAACGAGGGCGATGTGGTCGCGGTGCTGGCCCGCGACCACCGCGGCATGGTCCTGAGCCTGCTCGCCGCCGGCAAGCTGGGCGTGCGCGCGGTGCTGATGAACACCGGTTTCGCCAAGCCGCAGTTCGCCGACGTGGCCGCGCGCGAGAAGGTCAAGGCGGTGCTGCACGACAGCGAGTTCGTCGACCTGATGAGCGCCATTCCCGCCGACATCCCGCGCATCCTCACCTGGGTCGACGAGGCCGACGGCGTCGACTCCTCGATCCCGACCGTCGAATCGCTCTCGGCCGGTCGTTCGGTCACGCCGCTGACCCCGCCGAGCAAGCCGGGCGGCATGGTGATCCTGACCAGCGGCACCACCGGAACGCCCAAGGGCGCCCCGCGCGACAAGGTGAGCCCGTTCGCCTCCGCGCAGTTCGTCGACCGGGTGCCGCTGCCCAACAACGGCACCATGATCATGGCCGCGCCGATCTTCCACGGCACCGGCCTGTCGCAGTTCACCCTCGGTCTGGCGCTGGGCAACCGGGTGATCTTCCAGCAGCGCCGGTTCGATCCGGAGAAGACCCTCGCCAATATCGCGCGGTACCGGGCGGATTCGCTGGTCGTCGTCCCGACGATGCTGCAGCGCATCCTCGATCTGGACGAGCAGATCCTGGCGAAGTACGACCCGAAGACCATCAAGGTCATCTTCGCGGCCGGCTCGGCCATCGCGCCCGACGTGGTGACCCGCACCCTGGACTACTTCGGTGACAGCCTCTACAACCTCTACGGCTCCACCGAGTGCGCCGTGATGACGGTGGCGACCCCGGCGGACCTGCGCAAGGCGCCGACCACCGCGGGCAAGGCACCGGTCGGCATCCGGATCGTGCTGCTCGACGAGAACCGCAAGCCGATCACCGCGCCGAACGTCACCGGAACCATCTTCGTCGACAACGGCTTCGCGTTCAGCGGCTACACCGACGGCCGGACCAAGGAGATGGTCGACGGCATGATGTCCAGCGGTGACGTCGGCCATTTCGATGCCGACGGGCTGCTCTACATCGACGGCCGCGACGACGACATGATCGTCTCCGGTGGTGAGAACGTCTTCCCGCTCGAGGTGGAGAACCTCATCGCGGGCAGGCCGGACGTGTTCGAGGCGGCCGTGGTCGGCGTCGACGACCGCGACTACGGCAAGCGGCTGCGCGCGATCGTGGTTCCCGGTCCCGACTCGGCGCGCGACGCCAAGGAGATCAAGGAGTACGTCCGCGAGAACCTGGCCCGCTACAAGGTGCCGCGCGAGGTGATCTTCGTCGACGAACTGCCCCGCAACGCGACCGGCAAGTTGCTGCGCAAGCCGCTGATCGAGATGGATTTCGACGAGGCGTGAGCCTGCCTGTCCCGGTCCGGCCGAGCGGCCGGTACCGGTGGTCTAAAATCAGCCGGTGATCATCGAGTTCGAGCAGGCGTCAGCGCCGTCGCGTGCCGTCGGCGCGCGGCTGCGCGGCGCCTGCGCGGGCTCGATGTCGGGGGCGCTCTCGCTGGCCGCCCACGGGCTGGCTTCCGGTGGCGCGCTGCCCGGCAGCACCACCGTCGTGCTGCTGGCCGCGGTATCGGCCGTGGTCGGCGCGGTGGTCGCGGGCATCGGCCCATTGCGCCGCGGCGCGACGGGACTGGCCGCTGTACTGCTGGGCGGTCAACTGCTCGGCCACACGACCATGAGCTGGTCCGGGCATGCCCATCACGGTGACGATTCGCTCGGTCTCGGCATGCTCACCGCGCACATCGTCGCCGCGGCCCTGGCCGCCGCGATCATCCTGGGCACCGAGGCCGCGTATCGGATCGGCAGTGCCGCGCTCGCGCGGATCCTGCCGCTGCGCTACCGCTCCCCCCGCATTCCCGACCCGGCGCCGCTGCGCCTGGTCCACCGCGACCGTGTCATCCTGCGGATCTTCGCCGCGCAATCGCCGCGCACCCGCGGTCCGCCGCTCGCGATTCCTTTCTGACATCTTCCCTCACCCGGTGCACGGTCTTTCGCCGTGCGCTGTCCGCGCGACCGCCACGGCTCGATCGGCGACCCCACGATGCGCACACGCGCAGTCGCCGACCGGCCGCGAGAGCGCGTCGGCGCGGCCGATCCATGGCCCGCCCGAGTTCGGACGTCGGTTCACCCACCGCGCACTCCGCCGGACGCAGCCCTTGCGACCGGTCACGGAGTCGCGGTCGGCGCCGCGTACCTGGACCGATCCGCGCGCACCGGGTTTCCAGTACTCCAGAAACGAATCATCATGAGCATCACGGACACCCGTCCGGCCGAGGAACCCACTTCGGCGCCACCGGAATCCGGTGGACGGTCGCGCTCCGGCACCCGCCGGGGCACGCGCCTGTATCCGCTGGCCATGCGCCTGCACTTCTACGCGGGAATCTTCGTCGCCCCCTTCATCCTGATCGCCGCGCTCACCGGCGCGCTGTACGCGATCGCACCGACGATCGAAGGGTTCGTCTCCCGCGACCTGCTGCAGGTCGATACCGCCGGCCCCGATCAGGCACTGTCGGCGCAGGTCGGCGCGGCGGTCGCCGCCAAGCCCGACCTGACCCTGGTCGCCGTTGCCCCGGCCCCGAGCGATGGCGAGACCACCCGCGTCCTGTTCAACGACCCGACCCTCGGCGATTCCGAGCGGCTCTCGGTGTTCGTCGACCCGCACACCGCGCAGCCCGTCGGTGAGTCCGTCGTCTACGGCAGCAGCGGCGCGCTCCCGCTGCGGACCTGGATCAGCGAGTTCCATCGCAGCCTGCACCTGGGCGAGACCGGCAGGCTCTACAGCGAGCTGGCCGCGTCCTGGTTGTGGGTGATCGCCCTGTTCGGCCTCGTGCTGTGGGTGCACCGGGTGCGCAAGCGCCGGGCGAAGCGGGCGGCGCGGTGGCTGCTCGCGCCGGATCTGTCCGAGCCCAAGCGGCGCACGCTGAACTGGCACGGCGCCGTCGGCTTCTGGATCCTGCCCGTGGTGCTGCTGCTGTCGGCGACCGGCATGACCTGGTCGACCTACGCCGGTGAGAACGTCACCGCGCTGCGGAAAGAAATGAGCTGGACCACCCCCGCGATCGACGTGAAGCTGCCCGGCACCGCCGGTCCCGCGCAGTCCGCGGGCGGCGACCACCACAGCGCCGGCCACACCGCGCCCGCGCCGGTCGATCCGGCGGGCCGGATCGCCCAGCTCGACGCCGTGTGGGAGATCGCCCGCTCGAACGGCATCACCCAGGCCGCCGAGATCGCGATCCCGGCGAAGCCGGAGAAGGCGTTCAGCGTCAAGGAACTGCGCAAGCCCGGCATCTACACCATCGACGCGGTCGCGATCGACGGCGCCACCGGGGCGGTCACCGACCAGCTCGCCTGGGCCGACTGGCCGCTGATGGCCAAGCTGACCAACTGGGGCATCGCCTTCCACATGGGTCTGCTGTTCGGTCTGCCGAACCAGTTGCTGCTGCTCGCGGTGGCACTCGGGCTCTGCGCGATGATCGTGCTCGGCTACCTGATGTGGTGGCAGCGGCGGCCGACCCGCACGTCGAGCCGTTTCGCGGTCGGCGCCGCACCGCGCCGTGGTGTGCTGCGCAAGACCTCGCTGTGGATCACCGTGCCGCTGATCGCGGCGGCCGTGGTGATCGGCTGGTTCGTCCCCCTGGTCGGGCTGAGCCTGCTCGGCTTCCTGATCGTCGACGTCGCGCTCGGCCTCGCCGCGCGCGCCCAGCCGTCAGCCTGACCCACTCCCCCACACGGCGCAGCGAAAGCGCTTCGCCGACAACCACTTTCCCGCTGCCGGGCGCCGTCGCGATGGCGCGCGCCCGCAGACGCTCCATTCGATGAAGGAAACTTCCATGAAGACCACCAAGATCGCCCTCGCCACCGCCGCCCTGCTGACCGCGGGGACCGTCGCCGCCACCACCGTGCACGCGGCGCCGGGCACCGACCAGGCGCCGATCAATTTCACCGCCGAAGCGGTCGACGGCGCCTCGCTCATCAGCACCGACGCGGGTTCGCTGGTCGCCGAGGACGGTGCGTTCAAGGTCAAGGCCGCCGACGGCACCACCGTCGCCGCGACCCCGCTGCACTTCCGGCTCGACGACTTCGAGTTCCCGATCGCCGCCGAGATCACCGGCCGCACCGCCACTCTCACCCCGCAGCTCGACCCGGCCAAGGCCGTGTACAAGCCGGTGGCGCTGCCGTTCGAGAACTCCGCGCCGTGGAAGACGGAGTACGACCGCGAGAAGGACGCCTGGAGCCGGATGACCGCGACGATCAGCCTCGGCGCGTCGGTCGGCGCGCTGGTCGGCGGCCTCGGCGGCGCTGCCGTCGGCTGCGTGCTCGGTGGCGTCCTGTCGGGCACCGTCATCATGGCGACGATCGTCGGGCTGTTCGGTCCGTTCCTGCCCGCCGCGGCGGTCGGGTGCATCGCGGGCGCGCTGGTCGCGGGTCCGGTGGGCGCGCTGGCGGGGCAGATCTTCATCACCGCGCCGGTCGCGGTCGGTGCGGCGATCCAGTACTTCACCACGATCAACGCGCCGTTCACGCCGCCCGCCAAGTAGCGGGATCACCGCATTCCTCGCGCTCCGGGCACCGAACCGGACAGAATCGACACATGGTGGTCTCCCGTCGACAACTCCTGCGCTACGGCGTGACCGGCTCGGTCGCGGCGCTGGCCGGGGTGTCGGCGGTGAGCAGTGCAAGGTTCCCGGCACCACGGCGGCTCGGCGAGCTGTTCTCCCTCGGCGTCGCCTCCGGGGAACCGACGCCGGACGGCGTGGTGCTGTGGACCCGCCTCGCGCCTGATCCGCTCGCCCCGGACGGCTACGGCGGGATGCCGCTCGCCTCGGTGACCGTCGACTACCAGGTCGCCGAGGACGAACGATTCACCAAGGTCGTAGCCACGGGCTCGGCGGTGGCGACCCGCGCGCTCGGCCACAGCGTGCACCCCGAGGTCTCCGGGCTGGCGCCGGACCGGTGGTACTACTACCGGTTCCGAGCCGGCTCGGAGATCTCCCCCACCGGGCGCACCCGCACCGCGCCCGCACCGGGCAGCCCGACCAGCCGGATGCGGTTCGCCTTCGCGTCCTGCCAATCGTGGAGTTCGGGCTATTACACCGCCTACGAGCACCTCGGCGCCGAAGACCTCGACCTGGTCGTGCATCTGGGCGACTACATCTACGAGACCTCCTGGCTGCTCGCGCGCCGCGGCGCGGCCACGCCACCGCAGCTCGAGGGCGAAGCGGTGAACCTGGCCGGCTACCGGCTGCGCTACGCCCAGGTCAAGGCCGAGGCACCGCTGCGGGCGGCCCACGCGGCGTTCCCCTGGCTGGTCACCCTCGACGACCACGAACTCGACAACAACTGGGCAGGCGTGCATCCCGGACTCGGCTTCGACGTGTACCGGCTGTCGCCGTTGTTCCGCCGCCGCAAAGCCGCCGCGTTCCAGGCGATGTACGAGCACCAGCCGATGCGGCTGGCCCAGTTGCCCGCAGGGCCGAGCATGCGTCTGCACCGCCGCTACCGCTTCGGCGATCTGGCCGAGTTCACCATGATCGACACCAGGCAGTACCGCTCCGCGCAGGCCTGCGGCGACGGCAAAGCGGTGACCGGCTGCTCCGAGCGCTACGCCACCGATCGCACGATCCTCGGTGCGGCGCAACGGGACTGGCTCGTCGACGGACTGGCCACCTCCCCCGCTCGCTGGCAGGTGCTGGGCAACCAGGTCGCGATGGCGCAGTCCGACTACGACCCTGGACCGGAGCTGCTGCTCGGTACCGACGCCTGGGACGGCTACATCGCCGACCGCAACACGGTGCTCGGCACCGCCGCCGACCGCGCGGCGGGCAACCTGGTCGTGATCACCGGTGACCGGCACGAGAACTATGTCGCCGACCTGCGCCGCGACTACAGCGTCCCCGAATCACCGGTCGTCGCCACGGAATTCACCGGCACGTCGATCACCACCGGCGGCGACGGCGCCGACATCAGTGACGCCGGGCGGGCACTGCTTGCGGCGAACCCGGACATGAAGTTCTACAACCGCCAGCGCGGCTACGCGCGGGTGGAGCTGGATCATCGGCTGTGGCGCAACGATTTCCGGGTCGTCCCGTATGTCACCCGCCCCGGCGCGCCGGTGACCACCAGGGCGAGTTTCGTCGTGCAGGACGGTGTTCCTGGAGCCAGTCCGGCGTGAGGACGTCGCCGATCCGGGGCGTGTCGGCACCGCTGCCCCGAGCCAGAACGACAGGTGCTCACGGTACGGAGACCGGACGCAGGCAGCTCTGCAGCGGAGAGACGACGGAGCAGAGCGCGGGTTTGCGCGTCGGGCGATAGTCCGCCGGGACTCCGTTGGACGCGGTGATGCCCCGGACAGCGGCCACCGCGTCGGTGGGGCGGCGAGTCAGGCCGGGGTCCGATGTCGCGTCCACGGTGTAAAGGCCGAAACGCGGTGCGTAGCTGCCCCATTCGTAGTTGTCGGTAAGGCTCCAATAGTTGTAGCCGATGACATCGATGCCGTCGAGCACCGCGCGCTGGATCCAGTACACGGTGTCGCGCAGATGATCCGCGCGGGTGTAGCCGTCGTGCCGCGCCGCGCCGTTCTCCGTCGGCATCCCGTTCTCCACCACGTAGATCGGCAGGTCCGGGAACTTCTCGGCGTACGCGCGCAGGTCGTAATAGATACCTTCGGGCTCGATCGCGTTCTTCCACAGCTCGTCGCCCAGCAGCGCGGTAGTCGGCGGATGCTGTAGCGAGACCCCGTAATAGAAGTCGATCCCGAGGTAGTCGAGCTTGTCCCGGACCCGGTCGACGAACAGCAGATCCGTCAGATTCTGCACGATGGGGTACTGCGCCACATTGCTGGTCACCTTCGCCCCAGGCTGGCGCTGGTGGATGTAGTCGTAGATCCCCTCGTGTGCCCGCACCAGCCGATCGAACATCGGCACGGCGTCGAGCGGCCCGATGTCACCGATCTTGATCGACTGGGCCACATACCCCATCGGTTCGTTGATGGTCACCCACAGCGGATCGAATGCCGCGTACCGATCGACCACCCGGCGCATATTGGCCAGCCAGTCCGACACCATGCCCTCGTTCGTCCAGCCGCCCTTGTCCGCCACCCAGCCCGGGATGACCCAGTGGTCGAGGGTGAGCATCGGGCGCATCCCCGCGGCCCGGATCTTCTGGAGAACCGCGTCGTAGAACCGGAAGTCGTTGTCGTCCCACACCCCCGCCCGCGGCTGCACCCTCGCCCACTCGATACTGAGCCGGAAGACCCGCACCCCCAGCCCGGCCGCCAGATCGATGTCCTCGGCATACCGGGAGTAGAAGTCGACCGAATTCCCGTACCGGTCGCGAGCTTTCCCCGAGTCGGCGTATCTGCTCCAGTTGCTGTCCGGCGCAAGGCCTTCGGACTGGAACCCCGACATGGAGACACCCCACTGGAAGTCGGCGCCGAGTGCGGGCACGCTCGTCGGCGCGGCCGCGGCGCTGCCCGTGCCCGACCCGCTGCTGCCGGGCGCCGCGCTCACCATGCCGGTCCCGCCGGCCGCCATGGCGACAACCGCCAGAATCGTGCACAAGATGCGCGTGCGTCTCATATCGGCAGGATCTCCCAGATGTTCGAGCGGCTGTGATGTCAGCAGCCCGGACTTTACTGGTCACCTGTCCAATCTGTGCGGGATTCAGGGAGACGGACGGTTACCGGTCCGGGGTGACGTCCGCCGAGGCCGGTTCCGGTGCCTCGGGGACCTGCACCGGCCGCAGCAATGCCCAGCCGATGAACACGACGGCGACCCCGAGCATGCCGAGGCCCGCCCACAGGTTCACATCGATGCCGCCGGTCTTGGCCTCCTGCGCCGCGGTGTCCTGCACCAGCGAGGTGATCACCAGCACGACGCCATAGCTGCCGAGAAGCGCGCCGATGATGGTGCGGATGTCGAAAAGCATTGCCCTGACTCCTTATCCGACGACGATATTGAGGGCGATGACCAGCACCAGCGCGATACCCGCGAGCAGGACGGGGCGCTGGTACCACGGCAGCGAGTCCGCGTCGGCGTCGGTGCGCAGCGCCTTCGGTGTCTCGGAGTACACCAGGCCGACCAGTTCCGCGGCGGGTTTCGGTCTGGTCACCAGGGTGACCGCCACGCTGACGACGATATCGACCACGAAGGCAGCGCCCGCGGCGACGAAGCTCGCGCCCTGTCCGGACAGACTGGTCACCCCGGTCTCGTTGAGCAGGAACACGAAGACCGCGGCCAGCGTGCCGCTGACCAGGCCGACCCAGCCCGCCGTCGGCGTCATCCGCTTCCACAGCATGCCGAGGATGAATGTCGCGAACAGCGGCGCGTTGAAGAAGCTGAACAGCGTCTGCAGGTAGTCCATCATGTTGCTGAAGCCGCCAGCGATGAACGCGGTGAAGATCGCCGCGATCGTCGCGCCGACGGTCGCCAGCCTGCCGACCTTCAGGTAGTACCCGTCGGGGCGGTCCTTGCGGACGTACTGCTGCCACAGGTCGTAACTGAACACGGTGTTGAACGCGGAGACATTGGCCGCCATACCCGCCATGAACGCCGCGAGCAGACCCGCGAGGCCAACGCCGAGCAGACCATTCGGCAGCACCTCTTTCATCAGGAACAGCAGCGATTGGTTGTAGGTGACGTCGCCCTCGAAATCGGGATTCGCGGTGACCTGCTGCTTGTATTCGATCATCTGCGGCACCAGTACCGCGCTGATCATGCCGGGAATGACGACGATCAACGGAATGAACATCTTCGGGTACGCGCCGATGATCGGCGTGCGCTGCGCCGCCGAAATCGAGTGTGTCGCGAGGGCTCGCTGTACCTCCACGAAATTGGTTGTCCAATAGCCGAAGGAGAGCACGAATCCCAGGCCGAACACGATGCCCATGATCGAGGCGAAATTGTCGGTGAACCCGCTCATCGCATTGCCCGGCCAGGTCTGCAGCTGGTCGGCGCCGCCCGGTGAGGCGGTCACCTTGTCCTTGAAGCCATCCCAGCCGCCGACGCGATGCAGGCCGACCAGGGTCAGCGGCAGCAGTGCCGCGACGATCACGAAGAACTGCAGCACCTCGTTGTAGATCGCCGCCGAGAGCCCGCCCAGGGTCACGTAGGAGAGCACGATCACCGCGGCGACGACCACCGAGATCCACAGCGGCCAGCCGAGCAGCACATTGAGGATCGTGCCGAGCAGGTAGAGGTTCACGCCCGCGATCAGCACCTGGGCGAGCGCGAAGCTCAGCGCGTTCACCAGGTGCGCGCCGGTGCCGAAGCGCCTGCGCATGAACTCCGGCACCGACCGCACCTTGGAGCCGTAGTAGAACGGCATCATCACCACACCGAGGAACAGCATGGCGGGGACGGCGCCGATCCAGAAGTAGTTGAACGTCGGGAAACCGTACTGGGCGCCGTTGGCCGACATGCCCATGATCTCCACCGCGCCCAGATTGGCGGAGATGAACGCGAGGCCGGTCACCCAGGCGGGCAGCGACCGGCCGGAGAGGAAGAAGTCGACGCTGGTCGACACCCGGCGCCGGGCGATCAACCCGATGCCGAGAACGAAGACGAAGTACAGGGCGACGAGCGCGTAGTCGACAGGACCGGCATCGAGACGCAAGGTCGAGGACGCGTCGAGAGTGGAAACGGCAAGCGGCACAGCGTGTCCCTCCTGGCCTGGAACCGGGCGGCGCACGGGCGTCGTTGGCGACGGCGCGGGCCGCGTCGCCCGCCGAACGTTGTCGGGGTGCTTCCACTGTGCGCGCCTGTGTCCCGGGTCACATGCCGAATCGGGATTAGTGAACTTCTGTTCAGTCCAGTCTGTGTGCCCCCGCGGCCGGTTCGACGGTGAAGATCCGGGGTGCCGCGAAACCCGCTGCCGCGAATCGTCGCTCGATCCGCGTGGCGACACGGTCGGTGTCCGCGCGGTCGACCAGGGCCAGTACGCTGCCGCCGAAACCGCCGCCGACCATCCGCGCGCCGTGGGCGCCCGCGTCGATGGCCGCGTCGACCGCGAGGTCGAGGGCGGGCGCCGATACCTCGAGGTCGGCCCGTAGCGACCGGTGCGAGGCGGTGAGCAGCGCGCCGGCGGCACGCGGGTCGGCGCCTGACCGCAACTGGTCGACGACCGCGAGTACCCGCGCGTTCTCGGTGACCACGTGGGTTGCCCGTCGCCGCAGCAGCGGGTCGTCGAGGCGGGCCAGGTCGGCCTCGGTGGCGTCAC
The DNA here is from genome assembly GCF_053608285.1 of Nocardia sp. NPDC055053. Taxonomy (NCBI): domain Bacteria; kingdom Bacillati; phylum Actinomycetota; class Actinomycetes; order Mycobacteriales; family Nocardiaceae; genus Nocardia; species Nocardia sp. NPDC055053. The sequence goes on from NZ_JBSGVD010000001.1 coordinate 421,761, forward strand.
GCAGGGCGCGCACCTCCAGCGCGGCGGCCGCCGCCTCGCACTGCGCCCTGCGCTCGGCGTATCCGCCGTCGGCCAGGTCGTGCGGATGGCCGGTGTCGGCGACTATCAGCGCGAGGTCCGCCGCTGCCAGGTCGAACGGAATCTGCTCCGCGGCACCGGGTTCGGGGCCGTCGGGTGCCGTGAACCCGCGTACGTCGAGGAACAGCGCATGGCCCGCGGTGCACAGGATCGAGGCCGACTGGTCGAGGACACCGGTCGGGACTCCGGCGAATCCGTTCTCCGCGGCGTGGGCGATCTCGACGAGCGCGCGATCGGTGAGGTCGGGGGCGAAAAGATCGCGCAGCGCCACCGTCACCGCGCAGCACAGCGCCGCCGAGGACGACAGACCCGCACCGATCGGCACCGCACCGTCGACATCGAGGCGCACCCCCGCGATCGGATTCCCGCCGCGCACGAATTCGTCCACCACACCGAGCGGATAGCGCGCCCATCGCGGGACCCGTTCACGCTGCGCCACAAGATCATCGACGGCGACCACGACAACCTCGCCGGGGCGTTGCGCCGAGGTGAGCCGCACCTGCCCGTCGTCGCCACGCTCGGCCGCGCAGACGACACCGAGCGACAAGGCGATGGGCAGCACGTACCCGTCGTTGTAGTCGGTGTGCTCGCCGATGATGTTGACCCGGCCCGGCGCGATCCACCTGTCCACCCGAATTCCTTTCGCCGCTCGTCCGCTGCGCGATCCCAGCACACACCCCCGCTCGCCGGTGCCGAACATCGGGTGCCGAATCGATATCCGGAAATGCCGTCAAGGGCGCGACAGCCGACCACGGAACGTGTCATGATCGACTGAGTTGTAAAGGTTTTGAGCGCCGGTGCCCGCCGGCTGGGAATTCTGCTCGGACGACAACACTCGGTACTCCTCGGCCGACGCCCCGCGCGAGAATTCACGGCCTCCCGTTCGATCGGCGCTCGTCGCGTGCGCAGCAAGATCGAGGGGGTGTCGATGACCATCAGCGAGACATGCAATGGGAGCCTGCGCTGGTGCGCGGTCCTACTCGGCGCGGCGGGGGCCGTGCTGATCGCGCCACTGTTCGGGACGCGGTCGCTGTCGTTTCTCCTGCTCGTCGTCATCGTCGCGGCCAGTCTGGCGATGATCGGCATCGGCCTCTACAGCCACCGGCCCGCCCATCGGCTGCCCTGGTATCTGCTGGCCGCTTCGGTTCCGCTGTTCGCCGCGGGCACCGCGATACGGAAACTCGGCGTGCACCCGTCCTGGCATCCGGTCGACGATCTGTGCACCGTGGCCGCCTATCTGTGTCTGGGGCTGGCCGCGGTGGGCTGGCTGCAACCACGGCGGCTGGTCGGCACCCGCGATCTGTGGCTCGACTCGACCCTGATCGGGCTCAGCGCCCTGCTGGCATCGTGGACGTTCCTGATTTCACCGATCCTGCGCAACCCCACCGGTTTCGATACCGTGCTGGCCGCGAGCTATCCGGTGATCGACGCACTGCTGCTGACCGTGCTCGCGCATTCCCTGGCCACGGTGGTCCGCACGGAGACCTCGCTACGGCTGCTCCAGGCGGCGCTGATCGCGGTGCTCGTCGGCGGACTGATCGAAAGTCTCACGGCGGCAGGCACTGTCATCGTCGGCAGCGAATTCGCACTGGTGTCGCAGCAGTGGGCGTACCTGCTGGCCGGGCTGGCCGCGCTGCATCCGACCATGGGCGCGACGCACGCGGCCGACGACGTGCACCCGCATCGCTCCCGCAGGCGCGCCGGAGTGATCGCGGTGGCCCTGGTGGCCGCCTCGCTGGTCAGCGTCGTCGGCGCCGACCTCGGGGCAGGCGACCGCGTGGTGATCTGCCTGCTGCTCACCCTGCTGCTGGTCGGGGTCCTGGTGCGCAGCGAACGCGCCATCGCGCGCAGCCTGCGCAGCGAACGACGGGCCCAGTACCAGGCCGACCACGATCTGCTCACCGGCCTGTTCAACCGGGCCGCGCTGCTGCGCGCACCGCACCGGCACCGCCGGGAGTGGGCCGGAAAACCGTTGTGCCTGTTGTTCATCGACCTCGACGGTTTCAAGATGGTCAACGACAGCTACGGGCACGCCGTCGGCGACGAGCTGATCGCCGAGGCCGCCGCCCGCATCCGCCGCACCACCCGGCGCACCGACATCGCCGCGCGCTACGGCGGCGACGAGTTCGTCGTCCTCGCCACCCGATCCCGCGCCGAAGCCGCCGTGCTCGCCCAGCAGCTGCTCGGCGCGTTCATCCGCCCGTTCGACCTGAGCTGCGGCGAGATCCCCATCACCGCCAGCATCGGCGTCGCCTGCCTGACCACCCGACCGACCGATTCCACGGTCTACGACCTGATCCGCGAAGCCGATGCCGCGATGTACCACGCCAAGGAATACCGGCTCGGCCTCGCCTTCCACGACGGCCTGCGCCAGGCACCAGCCCACCGCGCGGTACTCCACGCGGGAAACCGAAGCAGCACAGCCGTGTAAGTGGCGACGGACCTCCCCACCCAGCCCGCACGCCCCGACCCCGAGGAGGGGCAGGCCGACGCAGTCGGCCGTCGCGGCCGTCCCGCCGGTCAGGCACCGTTGCGTACGCGACGAAGGAGCAAGCAACGG